>NZ_AP023356.1:9732500-9897806 GCF_018324205.1 Actinoplanes ianthinogenes | reverse complement strand
CTCACGCTGGTTGCGGGAGATCTCCAGACCAACAGCCTGGCGCTACGTCCGCGAGGCCATCGACCTGCTCTCGGCTACCGCTGACGACCTGAACACCGTCATGAGCAGGGTCGCGGCTGCTGGCCTACGCCATCCTCGACGGCACGCTGATCCCGATCGACCGGGTCGCCGACCAGAAGCCCCACTTCTCCGGCAAACACCGCCGGCTCGGCGTGAACGTGCAGGTCATCGCCGCTCCGGCAGGTCGGCTGATCTGGGCCTCCGCCGCGCTGCCGGGCTCGACCCATGACCTGACCGCGGCCCGCACCCACCAGATCATCGACGCGCTGACCAGCGCGAAAGTAATGACGTTCGCCGACAAGGCCTACCAGGGCGCCCGGGGCAGCATCCGGACCCCGTTCAAACGCCACCGCTACCGGCTCAATCTGTCGGCATGACAGAAGAAGGTGAACCGGGCACACGCCCGGATCCGCGCGATCGGTGAACGCGCCAACGCCACCCTCAAGATCTGGAAAGTCCTGACGAAACTACGCTGCAGTCCGCACCGGGCCACCGCGATCGTGCAGGCCATCCTTGTTCTGCACAAGATCGAGAACCCGCCCTACCCAGGATGAAAATGGCTCATAGATGAGGTCGTCGACGAAGGTGAAGTAGTCCTCGCTGGTCTTCAGGCCGATGCGAGCTTCCGCCCACTTGCGCACCCAGATGTTGAGCGCCTCGTCGATCTCGCGCATGTCGGCGCTGTTCTGCTCGCCCATGGAGGCGTAGTGAGCGATCAGTGCTGCCTTGAGGAACTCCTTCGGCGCGTTGGCGTCCTCCCGGTCGGTCGTCACCCGGGCCAGCATTTTGCGCCAGCGCTCGTTGAGCTCGTCCTGATGAGCGCCGACCTGGGAGATGAGGAAGCTCCTGACGAGGTCGGCGGAGGTGAGACGGGCGCCGCGGTCGTTCATCGACTCGAAGATCTTGAAGCCGCTGGCCTTGTTGGCGGCTTTGATGCCGATGGGCACGGCGTGGTCGAGTAGCCAGAAGACGAAAGGGGCACACGTTTCGGCGGTGAGCTGCTGATCGAGTTTCTCTTTGATCAGGTCGCTGCGGAAGGACATGTTGCGCACCGAGATCGGTGCGCCGGCCTCAAGCTCGAATCGGACACCGTCGTAGAGGCGAGTGAGAAACTCGCGGCGTTCGTCGATGTCGATGCGGAACCGAAGCCTGTTGCCGTGGAACTCTCCAATGACCCTGTTCAGCTTGTCGACGATAGCTGGCTTGTTATACGACTGAGCGATGCGCCGGAGGTGGATGAAGATCAGGTGAAGGGTGGTGAAGCGCTGTTGGCCGTCCACGACAAATCGAACGCCACGCGACTCCTCGACGTAAACGAACGGGCCGAGAAAGAACTGCTCAGGTTCCGCCCGTTGCCAGCGCGGTCGGCCGTCTTGCCAGTAGTCGTCGAAGGCGCTCAAGAGGTCCGTGACCAGCGTCCGAACAGCACCGGGTTCGGCTCGTTGATCAGCGCTCGGGCGATGGTGCGCCAGCGGTGCATGCCACCGGAGAGGTCCTGTACGCGGGCCGTCCGTTTGTCGGTGATCCGGGCGACCTCCAGGAGGCGGTCAGTCCGCTCCTGGATGACCGCCCGGTTCAGTCCGAACGCGCCCGACCCGCTGGTGGCGGCGCTCTACGCAGAGTCGCTGGGGGGTGACTACGACGGGGTCCGGGCCGGAGCTGCGACCGATCTCGGCCATCGCCACTTCGGCGTGGTGATGGAACCCTCGACGAGGTGATTGCCCGGTCGTCGCGGCGAGCGCCGCCTGCTTAGGTCAGCCGCCGATTTTGGACAGGACGAAGGCGCTGGCCGCGCGGTTGTACTTGCGGGTGTAGCTCAGGTGGACCGCGACACTCCGGCCACTGGCGCAGAAGGTGTCCCCGGTGTCGCAGAACGACTGGGTGCGGTCCGCGAAGGCGTCCAGGGCCGCGTCGGCCCCGCGCGGGAACAGACCTTGCGTCCGCGACGTGCCCGCGTTGAAAGGCTTTCCCGGTACGAAGCGCGGGTCACCCATCAGCACCACCGCGACGACCCGGTCGGCGACGTTCTCGCCGATCGCGTCGCTGCGGGTGAACCCGTTGACCCGCCCGGTGCCGGCCAGCACGTCGCCGATCACGTGCGCGCCCTGCGAGTAGCCCATCAGCACGATCTTTGCGTCCGGGCAGCCGGTGGCGGCGTCGGTGAGCTGCCGGGTGAGCGCCCGGGTACCGGCCGCGACGCTCGGTGGGTACGGATTCAGCAGCGCCGGGTAGTCGGTGGCCTCGGTCGTGACGGTCTGCTTGCTGGCCCGGGTGACCGCCGTGGCCAGCGAGCCGATGATGCCGGTGCCGGGCGCCTCGGTGGACGCCCGGGTCACGATGATCCGGACGTCCGGGCACCCGGCCGCGGCGCGGGTTCCCGGGATGGTGGCGGCGAAGCTGTTCTGTACCACGACCAAGGCTCCGACCGTCACCGCGGCGACCGCGCCACCGAGTGCGATCCGCTTCCGTTTGCTGGTCATGAACACCCCTCTCGCTCCATTTGCACTGGTGGTGCAAATACCTGCCCCCGGATACGGCCGCGGAACGCCAGGGGTTCAGTCCGGGCCGCTCCGTAGTGCGTTCCGTGGTGAGCACGGATGTCCCCGTGGTGCCCGCCGGGCGAAGCTGAGGCAGGACATCACGAGGGACAAGGGAGAGCAATCATGAACTTCACCGACGACGAGCGCGCCGCCATGAAGGAGCGGGCCAGCGAGGTGCGGGCCGCCCGCCGCGGGTCCAAGGCCAAGGTGGACCCGGAGGCCGAGCTGCTGGCGAAGATCGCCGAGATGGGTGAGGCGGACCGGGTGCTGGCCGAGCGGCTGCACGCGATCGTGAAGGTGGCCGCGCCGGAATTGACCCCCAAGCTGTGGTACGGCATGCCGGCGTACGCCCGCGACGGCAAGATCGTGTGCTTCTTCCAGCCGGCCGCGAAGTTCAAGTACCGCTACGCCACGCTCGGCTTCAACGACGAGGCGAAGCTCGACGACGGCGAGTTCTGGCCGATCGCGTACGCCCTGACATCCCTGGACGCGGCCGTCGAGGAGCGGGTCACCGACCTGATCCGGCAGGCCGTCCGCTGATCGGCGCGGGAATTCGCCCGTAACGCCGGTTCCGCCGGTTGACAGCCGTCACTACCGTTTCGCGGCGTGCGGGGACTCGGGGTGATGATGGCGGCGGCGCTGCTGCTGGTGGGTGGATGCGGCACCGGGCCCCGGGCGCAGGCCAACCCACCGGCCGCAACCGGTCCCCGGGCGCAGGCCAACCCGCCGGCCGCGACCGGTCCCCGGGTGGTGACCCGGGTCGTGCCGTTCGCCCGCGGCAAGGACCGGCCGTTGCCGACCACGCTGTGGTATCTCAGCGGCCCGGACGGCACCGGGATCGCGGCCGGGCGGCACCCGATCGTGCTGTTCAGCCACGGGCTCGGCGGGCTGCCGGAGCAGTTCGCGCCGCTCGCTACGACCTGGGCGCAGGCCGGCTACGTGGTGGCCGCGCCCGCCTATCCGCACACGAACGGGCACGTCGAGGTGGATGCCGGGGACATCCCGCGGCAGCCGGCGGACGCGGCCCAGGTGCTGAAAAAGCTGGTCGCCGGGGACCTCGCCGAGCACCTGGACGGCCAGCACGTGGCGGCAGTCGGGTTCTCGGCCGGTGGCACGACCACGCTGGGACTGTTCCGTGCGGGGCACTCGCCGGCGCTGCGGGCCGCCGTGTCGGTGGCCGGGCGGCGGCCGGTGACCGGGTTCGCCGGGCCGGCCGCGCCGATCCTGTTCCTGCACGGCGACAAGGACCCGGTGGTCGAGATCGAGGCCGGCCGCGCCGCCTACGACGCGGTCCCGTGGCCGAAGCAGTTCGTCACCGTCCGCGGCGCGGGCCACGGTCAGTACCTCAACCCCGGCGACCCGGACTACCCGGCCACCTCACGGCGCATCCTGGACTTCCTGGAGAAGCAGGTGCCCACCCCGCACTGATCGTGATGCCGGCCTCACGCGGGCAGCCAGGTGGTGGTCCGGCGGCCGCCCTGCCAGACCGCCCTGACCAGCTGGACGCCGGGCCGATAGGCGAGATGCACGAAGGACGGGGCGTCGAGCAGGACCACGTCGGCGCGAGCGCCGGGGGAGAGGTGCCCGACGTCGGTGCGGCGCAGCGCCCGGGCCCCGCCGGCGGTGGCCGCGAGCAGCGCCTCGGCCGGGGTCATCCGCATCTCGCGGACCGCCAGGGCGATGCAGAAAGGCATCGAGCTCGTGTACGACGACCCGGGGTTGCAGTCCGTCGCGATGGCGTAGCCGACCCCCGCGTCCCGCAGCCGGCCGATGTCCGGGAACGGCTGCCGCGTGGAGAACTCGGCGCCCGGCACGAACGTCGCCACCGTCGCCGACCCGGCGAGCGCGTCGACGTCGGCGTCGGACAGGAAGGTGCAGTGGTCGACGCTGGCCGCGCCCAGCTCCACCCCCAGCTGAGCGGCGCCGGACGGGCCGAGCTGGTTGGCGTGCATCCGCACCCCGAGCCCCCGGGACGCCCCGGCCGACAGGATCGTCCGGGCCTGGTCGACGTCGAACGCCCCGCGGTCGCAGAACACGTCGATCCACCGCGCGAGCCCGGCCACCCGGTCCAGCATCTCGCCGGCGACCAGGTCCACGTAGGCGGCCGGCTCGTACTCGGCCGGGACCACGTGCGCGCCCAGGAACGTGGTCTCCGTGGTGAACCGGGCGGCGACGGCCAGGCTGCGGCGTTCGTCCTCGACCGTCAGGCCGTACCCCGACTTGATCTCCATGGTCGTGGTGCCGGACCGCAACGCCTCGTCGAGCAGCCGCCGGGTGTGCGCGGCCAGCTCCTCGTCGGACGCGGCCCGGGTCGCGGCCACCGTCCGCCGGATCCCGCCCGCGGTGTACGGCTGCCCGGACATCCGCGCGTCGAACTCGTCGGCCCGGTCCCCGGCGAACACCAGATGCGAGTGGCTGTCCACGAAACCGGGCACCACGGCCGCACCCCCGGCGTCCACGGTGGTGTCGGCCGCCGGGGCGGACCTGCCCGGCCCGACCCACGCGATCAGGCCGTCGTCGATCACCAGGGCGGCGTCCCGCAGCACGCCCTCCGGTCCGGTGAACAGCTCACCGATGTTCGTGATCAGTTCGCTCACGCGGTCACCTTCGCCTCGATCAGGGAGAACAGCCGGGCCGCCCGGTCCGGGTCCGGCCGGCCGCGCACCACGCCGCCGGTGATCACCGTGCGGACGTCGCTCGCGGTGGCGCTCATGAACAGTTCCGCCGGGTGGGTGCCGAGCGTGCGGATCGAGCCGGCGTCGACCTCGACCAGGTCGAACGCTGAGTCGGCGCCGATCGCCCACAGCTCCGCCGGGCTGAACACGCCGCGCCGCCCGGACGCCAGCCGCGCCCCGCGTTCCAGCAGCCGCAACTCCTCGAACGGGTCCACCGTCACGTTCTGATCCGACCCGATGGTGATCCGGGCCCCGGCGTCGGCCAGCTCCCGGGCCCGGCCGAGCCCGTCCCCGAGGTCCCCCTCGGTCGACGGGCACATCGAGACTGTCACCCCGGCCGTGCCGAGCACGGACACGTCCGCGTCGGTCAGGTGCGTCGCGTGCACCACGGTCGTCCGCGGGGACAGCGCACCGGCCGACTCCAGCAGCCCGGCCGGGGTCAGGCCGGTCGCGGCCAGGCAGTCCGCGTTCTCGGCCGGCTGCTCGGAGAGGTGTACGTGCAGAGGCACGTCGGCGGGCAGCCCGGCCACCGCCTCGCGCAGCTCGTCCGGGGCGACCGCGCGTACCGAATGAAACGCCGCACCCAGCGCGGCCCCGCGCAGCACGGACCGCAGGTCGTGCCAGCGGTCCAGCCAGCGTGACACGCTGCCGTCGCTGAACCGGCGCTGATGCTCCTGCAACGGCAGTCCGAACCCGCCCCGCAGGTAGAGCGTGTCCAGCAGGGTGAGCCGGATGCCGGCCTCGGTGGCGGCCGCGGCCAGCGCCAGCTCCATCTCGTGCCGCGGGTACGGCTGCCCGGACGCGGTGTGGTGCAGGTAGTGGAACTCGCAGACCGACGCGTAGCCGGCCGCCACCATCTCGCCGTAGACCAGCAGCGCGACCTCGAACATCAGGTCGGGGTCGAGGGACTGGGCCACGGCGTACATCCGCCGGCGCCACTCCCAGAAGTCGCCGCCGCCGGCGTTGGTGCGGCCGCGCAGCAGCCGGTGGAAGGCGTGCGAGTGGGTGTTCGCGAACGCCGGGACCACGGTGCCCAGGCGCAGGTCCGCAGGGCTGCCGGGAGCCGCGTCGAGGACGGCGCCGTCCTCCCACAGAACGTTGTCGCGGACCGCGTCGGGCAGCACCAACCGCCGGGCGAAGACCCTCACGTCAGCTCGGCCAAGCAGGCGGCCAGGGCCGTGACGCCCCGGGCGATGTCCGCGTCGCTGGCGGTCTCGGCGGGCGCGTGCGAGACGCCTTCGGGATTGCGTACGAAAAGCATCGCCGAAGGCGCGAAAGCGGCCAGCACCCCCGCGTCGTGGCCCGCGCCGGTCGGAATCCGGGGAATCCCGCCCAGCACGCGATCGAGCCGGTCGGTGAGCGGCCCGTCGAAGGCGACCCGCGACGAGAACGACTCCTCCTGGACCGCAACGGTGCAGCCCTCGGCCGCCGCGGCCGTCGAAGCCACCGCCGAGACCTCGCTGACCAGGTCACGGACCTCCTCGTCGCGCTCGGCGCGGGCGTCCAGCCAGAGCACCACCTCGGAGGCGATCGCGTTGGTGCCGCCCGGGGTGACGCTCAGCCGCCCGACGGTGGCCCGGGCGTGCGCCTGCGGCGGAGCGTCCACCGCCGCCTGCCGGACCGCCTTGATCACGTCCGCCGCGACCACCACCGGGTCCCGCCGCGAGGACAGCTCCGTCGAACCGGCGTGGTCGCCGCGCCCGGTGATCCGCAGCGACCACCGGCCGTGCGCCAGGATCGTCGTCGCCAGCCCGAGCGGCCGGCCCAGTGGTGCGAGCTGCTTGCCCTGCTCGACGTGGAGTTCGACGACCGCGCCGATCCGGGCCAGCCGTTCCGCGTCGGCGCCCACACCGCTCGGGTCCACCCCGTTCCCGGCCAGCACCTCCCGCAGCCGGTGCCCGGCCGAGTCGGTCAGTTCGAGGGCCTTCTCGGCCGGCAGCACACCGGTGAGCAGCCGCGATCCGAGACATGCCACCCCGAACCGGGCGCCCTCCTCCTCGGCGAACACGACGACCGCCACCGACCGGGCCGGCTCGTGGCCTGCCGCGCGCAGCCGGGACACCGCCTCCAGGGCGCTGACCACGCCGAGCGGCCCGTCCAGGGCGCCACCGCCGGGCACCGAGTCGAGGTGGCTGCCGGTGATCACCGCCGGGTACCGCGGGCCGGCGGCCGGGTGCCACCAGGCCCACAGGTTCGCGTTGCCGTCCCGCTCCACCTCGAGGCCGAGGTGCTTGGCCGTGCTGACGAACCAGTCCCGCAGCTCCCGGTCGGCGTCGTCGAACAGGTGCCGGGAGTGGCCGCCGCGGATCGGGTCCCGGCCGATGCCGTCGATCTCGGCCAGCATCGCGGGCGCGGTCACCGCTGCTGCTCCAGCATCGGGATCCGCAGGCCGCGCTCGCGGGCGATCTCGGCCGCGTGCTCGTAGCCGGCGTCGACGTGCCGCATCACGCCGCTGCCGGGGTCGTTGGTCAGCACCCGCTCGATCTTCTGCGCCGCCAGCTCGGTGCCGTCGGCGACGGTGACCTGCCCGGCGTGGATCGAGCGGCCGATGCCCACCCCGCCGCCGTGGTGCAGCGACACCCAGGTCGCCCCGGACGCGGTGTTGAGCAGCGCGTTCAGCAGCGGCCAGTCGGCGATCGCGTCGGAGCCGTCCTTCATCCCCTCCGTCTCGCGATAGGGCGAGGCGACCGATCCGGAATCCAGATGATCGCGGCCGATCACGATCGGGGCGCTCAGCTCGCCGGAGGCCACCATCTCGTTGAACTTCAGCCCGGCCAGGTGCCGCTCCTGGTAACCGAGCCAGCAGATCCGCGCGGGCAGGCCCTCGAAGTGCACCTTCTCGCCGGCCGCCTTGATCCACCGGGCCAGGGGCTCGTTGTCCGGGAACAGCTCCAGGATGGCCTGGTCGGTCTTGGCGATGTCGGCCGGGTCGCCGGAGAGCGCCGCCCAGCGGAACGGGCCGCGGCCCTCCTCGAACTGCGGCCGGATGTACGCCGGCACGAACCCGGGGAACGCGAACGCCCGGTCGTAGCCGCCCAGCTCGGCCTCGGCCCGGATCGAGTTGCCGTAGTCGAAGACCGCGGCGCCCCGGTCCTGGAAGCCGACCATCGCCTCGACGTGCTTGGCCATGCTGGCCCGCGCGGCCTTGGTGAAGCCCTCCGGGTCCTCGGCGGCCCGCTGGTGCCACTCGTCGACGCCGATGCCCTCGGGCAGGTAGCTCAGCGGGTCGTGCGCGCTGGTCTGGTCGGTGACGATGTCGATCGGCGCGTTCTGCTCCAGAAGCTGCGCGAAGACGGTGGCGGCGTTGCCGACCAAGCCGACTGACAACGCCCGCCCCTCGTTCTTGGCGGCTGTTGCGCGGGCCAGGGCCTCGTCGAGGTCGTGGGTCATCTCGTCGAGGTAGCGGTGCTCGACCCGGCGCCGCAGACGGGCCTCGTCGACGTCGACGATCAGCACGGCGCCGCCGTTGAGGGTGACCGCGAGGGGCTGCGCGCCGCCCATCCCGCCGGCGCCGCCGGTCAGCGTGAGCGTGCCTTTCAGGCTGCCGCCGAAGTGCTTGGCCGCGACGGCCGCGAACGTCTCGTAGGTGCCCTGCAGGATGCCCTGCGTGCCGATGTAGATCCACGAGCCGGCGGTCATCTGCCCGTACATGGTCAGGCCGGCCTGCTCCAGGCGGCGGAACTCGGGCCAGTTCGCCCAGTCGCCGACCAGGTTCGAGTTGGCGATCAGCACCCGGGGCGCCCACTCGTGGGTCCGGAAGACGCCCACCGGCTTGCCCGACTGGACCAGCAGCGTCTCGTCGGGCTCCAGGTCACGCAGCGTCGCGACGATCGCGTCGAACGCCGCCCAGCTGCGCGCCGCGCGCCCGGTGCCGCCGTAGACGACCAGGTCGTCGGGGCGCTCGGCGACCTCGGCGTCCAGGTTGTTCATCAGCATCCGCATCGCGGCCTCGGTCTGCCACGACTTGGCGGTGATCTCGGAACCGCGCGGGGCCCGGACCGACCGGGCGCCGAGGGAGAAGTCAACCATGATCGAGCCTCTCAGAGCAGGGGTCCGGCGGCGTCCAGCACCGCACCGGAGCGGACCGCGGCGGCGACCGCCGCGATTTCGGGGGCGAGGAACCGGTCGGTGCCGGGTCCGCTGACGTCGTCGCGGATCAGGCGGACGACCGCGCCGGTGGCCTTGCCGGGCAGCAGCGGGGCGCGCAGGTCGATGCCCCGGGCCGCCGACATGATCTCGATGGCCAGCACCTGGGCCAGGGCGTCCACGGCCTTGCGCAGCTTGCGGGCCGCCGACCAGCCCATCGAGACGTGGTCCTCCTGCATGGCCGAGGACGGGATCGAGTCGACCGAGGCGGGCACCGCGAGGCGCTTGAGCTCGCTGGTGATGCCGGCCGCGGTGTACTGGGCGATCATCAGCCCGGAGTCGACACCGACCTCGTCGGCCAGGAACGGCGGCAGGCCGTGGCTGCGGTTCGGGTCGAGCAGCCGGTCGGTGCGGCGCTCCGACATGCTGGCCACGTCGGCGACCGCGATGGCGAGGAAGTCCAGCACGTACGCCACCGGGGCGCCGTGGAAGTTGCCGTTCGACTCGACCCGCCCGTCGAGCGTGACCACCGGGTTGTCGACGGCCGAGGCCAGCTCCCGCCCGGCGATCAGCCGCGCGTGCTCGATCGTGTCCCGGGCCGCGCCGTGCACCTGCGGGGCGCAGCGCAGCGAGTACGCGTCCTGCACCCGGGTGCACTCCGGCCCCTTGTGGCTGGCGATCAGCGGCGAGTCGTGCAGCAGCGTGCGGAAGTTCGCGGCCGAGGCGGCCTGCCCGAGCTGCGGGCGTAGCGCCTGGAGGTCGGCGGCGAACACCGCGTCGGTGCCGAGCAGCGCCTCCACGCTCATCGCGGCGGCGATGTCCGCGGTCGACAGCAGCCGGTCCAGATCGGCGAGGGCGAGCGCGAGGTGGCCGAGCATGCCGTCGGTGCCGTTGATCAGCGCCAGCCCCTCCTTCTCGGCCAGCACGACCGGGGTGATCCCGGCCTCGGCGAGCGCCTCGCCGCCGTCGACCAGGCGGCCGTCGGCGGTGCGGGCCTCGCCCTCGCCCATCAGCACCAGGGCGCAGTGGGCGAGCGGGGCGAGGTCGCCGGAGCAGCCCAGCGAGCCGTACTCGTGCACGACCGGGGTGATCCCGGCGTTGAGCACCGCGGCGTACGTCTCGGCGACCACGGGGCGGACCCCGGTGCGCCCGGTCAGCAGGGTGGACAGCCGCAGCGTCATCAGCGCCCGGACGACCTCGCGCTCCACCTCGGGCCCGGAGCCGGCCGCGTGCGAGCGGACCAGGCTCTGCTGGAGCTGGGCGCGCCGGTCGGTGCTGATGAACTTGGTGGCGAGCGCGCCGAAGCCGGTGCTGATCCCGTAGTGCGGCTCGGTGTCGTCGGCGAGCGCCTCGATCAGCCGCCGGGTCTCGGCCACCCCGTCCAGGGCCTCTTTATCGATGTCAACGAATGCGTCGTGCCGGGCGATCGCGACCACGTCGGCGAGCGTGGGCGCACCGGCGCCGAGTCGCACGGACGGGGTCCGGCCAGAAGAAGGAGACGTGAAGGCCATGAAGCGATCCCAGCACGTCCGCCGGGAGCGCGGGAGGGCGTGGCGTCACTTGGTGTCCCACATGTGAGACTGTGCTGGTGGGACCTTCTCCGGCCGCGCATCACACCCTGCGGATCCTGGGCTACCTGGCGGCCCAGCGGGGCCCGGTGCCGGCCGCGACCGTCACGGCGGCGCTGGAGCTGCCGCGCTCGACGGTGTACCGGTTGCTGGGCGTCATGGAGCAGCACGGCTTCGTGATCCACTAGCCGGAGCTGGAGCGCTACGGCATCGGGTTGGCGGCATTCGAGCTGAGCTCGGGTTTCGCCCGGCAGGAGCCGCTCGCCCGCCTCGGCGCCCCGGTCCTGGCGTCGCTGGTCGACCGGGTCCGCCAGTCCGCGCACCTGTCCGTGCTGCACGGCCGCGACGTCATCTACCTGGTCGAGGAGCGCGCTCCCGGCCGCCCGCCGCTCGTCACCAACGTCGGCGTCCGCCTGCCCAGCCACATCACCGCCAGCGGCCGCGCCCAGCTGGCCGCCCTCCCGGACGTCCAGCTGCGCGCCCTCTTCCCGAACCGCGCGGCGTTCGCGGGCCGCGTCGAGGCCAGCCCCACCCGCCTGTCCGAGCTGCGCGCCATCCTGATCCGCGAACGCCGGCAGGGATACGCCCTGGAGGACGGGGAGGTCACCGAAGGGCTGGTCTCGGTCGCGGTGGCCATCCGGGACCGGTCCGGCTGGCCCATCGCCGGCATCGCCGTGACATATCCGCAGAGCCCGGCCACCGACCGCGCCCACCTGGTCACCGAGGTCCGTCACCACGCCAACGAACTCGCCCGCCGAATCCGAGGCTGACCGATCCCACACCACCGAAGCCCCCGATTCCGATGCCGCCCGATCCCACACCGCCGGAGCCCCCGTTTCCGAGGCCGCCCGATCCCGCACCGCCGGAGCCCCCGTTTCCGAGGCCGCCCGATCCCGCCCCGCCGACGGGCCGCCGAATTTTCCTGACCCACCCTCCCGCAGCGTCCGCCGGATATTTCCGGCTGGTCTACTTGTTCGTGTAACTCCGGGAGATCAACTTCAAGATCTCTTTTTACGCGCGTCCGCCGGGGTGCGGATCGCATGCTCCCGCGCGGGCCGGAGGCAGCGATCTGGCCGCTGGCGCGTCCAAAGCGATCGCTGCCTCCTTCACTGTCCGCGGGTGGTTCCGGAGATCAACCCCCGGCTGGCGCCCAGCGCCCTATCCCATCCCCGGATAGGGCCACCAGCACCAGCCGGACACTCTCCGGCTGGCGCCCAGCGCCCTATCCGATTCCCGGTTAGGGCCACCAGCACCAGCCGGACGGTGTCGGGCTGGTGCTCAGCGCCCTATCCGAGTCGCGGTTAGGGCTACCAGGGCCAGCCGGGCGGTCTCGGGCTGGTGCTCAGCGCCCTATCCGAGTCGCGGTTAGGGCCACCAGTGCCAGCTGGGCAATCTGGCTGGTGCTCAGCGCCCTATCCGAGTCGCGGATAGGGCTACCAGGGTCAGCCGGACAGTCTCGGGCTGGTGTTCAGCGCCCTATGCCATTCGCGGTTAGGGCTACCAGGACCAGCTGGACGGTGTCCGGCTGGTGCTCAGGGCCCTATCGGGCCACGGGATAGGGCGGTGAGGGCCAGCCCGGTTCTGGGCGTGGGCCAGGGGGGGGAGCTGTGCGGGGCTTGGCGGGCGGCTGTGGACGGTGCTGCGGTGTGGATGACGCGGGGCCGGGGACGCGCCCGCGAACCTGGCCCGTCGCCTGCGGCTGGCGACTGCGTGGGGGCTGGGCGGTGGCTGGGATGGTGCGGCTGGCGGCTGGCGGCTGGCGGCTGGCGGCTGGTGGCTGGGGGCTGGGGGCTGGGGACTTCGGGGTGCTGAGACGGGTTGGGGTGCCGGGGGACGGGGGGTCGGTGACCAGCCGCGGGCATTGAAGGGGGCGGAGATTGGTTTGGACGCGTCAGCGGCCAGATCTCCGCGCCCGGCCCGCGCGGGAGCATGCGATCCGCACCCCGGCGGACCTGCGTAAATGATGATTTTGGTTAGCGGGTGATGGGCTCTGGGGCTGGGGAGGAGGTTGAGGGCGACGACGGCTTGGGTGGGCGGCGGTCGAGGGAGAAGCTCGCGGCGGCCAGGGCCAGGCCGAGGGTGCCGAGGAGGATGCCTACCCAGGCGGGGGCTCGGTAGCCGAGGCCGGCGGCGATCACCGCTCCGCCCAGGGCGGCGCCCAGGCTGTTGGCGATGTTCATGGCGGACTGGTTCACGGCGGCGCCCATCAGCTGGGCTCCAGGCGCTACGGCGATCAGGCGCGACTGGAGGGCGGGGCCCAGGAACAGGCTGGTGGCGCCGATCAGGAAGGCCCCGGTGAACAGGCCGATCGGGGTGGTGGCGGCCAGGCCGAAGTAGGCGACGGCGGTGATCAGGGCGGCGAAGCCGAGGAGGGTGGCGCGGCGCAGGTTGCGGTCGGCATACCAGCCGCCGAGGGCGTTGCCCGCCGTCATGCCCAGGCCGACGGCGACCAGGACCCACGGGACGGTGGCGGCGGAGAGGCCGGTGACCTCGGTGGTGACCGGGGCGATGTAGCTGTTGACCGCGAAGAAGCCGGCGAACCCGATCGCGCCGGTGGCGGCGACCAGCCAGACCTGGCCGCGGCGCAGGGAACGCAGTTCGGCGGCGGGGGAGCCGCCGGCGGCGGGCGCGTCCGGGACGGTGGCGGCGACCGCGAGCAGGGCGAGGGCGAAGACGGCGGCGATGACCAGGTAGGCGACGCGCCAGCCGGCGGCCTGGCCGAGGCGGGTGATCGCCGGGACGCCGACCACGTTGGAGATGGTCAGGCCGCTGAGGACGGCGGCGAACCCGCGGCCCTCGCTGCCCGGGCCCATCAGGGAGGCGGCGAGCAGGCCGGCCGCGCCGAAATAGGCTCCGTGCGGCAGGCCGGCGACGAAGCGGGCCAGCAGGACCAGGCCGAAGTCCGGCGCCAGGGCGGAGGCGACGGTGCCGGCCACGAAGAGCACAAGCAGGCCGAGGACCAGGCGTTTGCGGGGCATCCGGGCGGTCAGCGCGGCGATCAGCGGGGCGCCGGCGACGACACCGAGGGCGTAGACGGTGACCATCCAGCCGGCGTGGGCGAGGGCGTCGGACCGGGCACTGGCGTATTCGTCGCCGAGCAGGTCGGCGGCGATCTGGGGGAGCAGGCCGGCCGGCACGAACTCGGTGAGGCCGATCGCGACCGCGCCGAGGGCCAGCGCGAGCAGCGCCGGCCAGCGTTTCTGGTTCATGCGGCGGACTTTAGCAACGCTGTTTCGTTAGTAGTAGTGTGAGCCTGTGCACCTGGCTTTCCTGCGGGACTACCACGAGGCGCTGGTCATCGAGCTGGCCCGGAGCGCGCCGACGATCGAGCGCGGCACGGTCGCCGAGGCGACCGGGCTGACGCCGCAGGCGGTGTCCAAGGTGCTGGCCCGGCTGCTCGGCGAGGGCGTGATCGAGGCTGCCGGGGTGCGGCGGCCGGCGCTCGGCAAACCGGCCGCGGTCTATCGGCTGGTGCCGGGGAGCCGGTGGGCGGTCGGGGCGCACGTGAGCCGGCGGGCGCTGCGGCTGGTCCTGGTCGACCTGGCCGGTGCGGTGCACGCGTCGGCGGTGACCGCGCTGCCGGGGGACTTCACGCCCGCACAGTTGCTGCGGGAGCTGACCGCGGGGGTGGCCGAGCTGTCCGCCGGGCACCCGCTGACCGGGGTGGGGATCGGGATGATCGGGCCGCTCGACCAGGCTCGGGGGACGGTTCGGGACGCGCATCGGCTGCGGCACTGGCACGACGTGCCGCTGGCCTCGCTGGCGGAGGAGGCGCTCGGGCTGCCGGTCGTGGTGGACAAGGACGTGACGGCCGGGGTGACGGCGGAGGCGTGGCGGCGAGGTGCGTCGTTCCGGGACGCGGCGTTGATCATGGTGGAGAGCGGGCTCGGTGCCGGGTTGTGGCTCGGCGGGGCGGTCCATCGGGGGACGCATACCAACGCCGGGGAGTTCGGGCACACGGTGGTGCAGCTCGGCGGGCCGCTGTGCGTGTGCGGGCGGCGCGGCTGCCTGGAGGCGGTGCACGATCGGGCCACGGATCCGGCGGCGGCCGCGGCGGTGCTCGGCACCGGGGTGGTGAATCTGTTGCAGACCCTGGATCTGGGGCATGTCGTGCTGGCCGGGGCGGATCTGCTGCGGCACGGGGAGATCTATCGGGCGGCGGTCGCGGAGGCGGTGCGGACCCAGGTGCCGCGAGCCGACTGGCTGACCGTCGAGGTGAGTCTGACCGGGCTGGGCACCGACGCGATCGCGGCGGGGGCGGCCATGCAGGTGCTGAACGCGCGGTACGGGCTTCCGGCCCCGTCCGTAAGGTGACGGGATGCGACTGGTCAAATTCACCCATGCCTGTGTCCGGATCGAGGACGGGGACCGGCGGCTGCTGATCGATCCGGGAGTCTGGACCGAGCCGGAGGCGTTCGACGGGGTCACCGACATCCTGGTCACCCACGAGCACGACGACCACGTCGACGTGGCGCGGATCGCCCAGGTGGCGGCCGGTCGGCCGGTCCGGCTGTTCGCGCCGGAGCCGGTCCGTCAGCTCGCGGAGAAGGCCGGGCTGGCGATCACCGTGGTCGCGACGGGCGACGAGTTCAGCGCCGGTGGGTTCTCGGTGGCGGCGGTCGGCGGCCGGCATGCGGAGATCATCGACGGGCTGCCGGGCTGTGCCAATCTCGGGTACGTGATCGAGGGGATCTATCACCCCGGTGACTCGTACTTCGTGCCCGACCGGCGGGTGACGACCCTGCTCGTGCCGGCCGCGGCGCCGTGGGGACGGCACCGCGAGGCCATCGAGATGACCCGGGCGATCGCGCCGGAGCGGACCTTCCCGATCCACGACCGGGCACTGTCGACGGATGTCGGGTTCGCCAACTTCGACGGCTGGATGGCGGACGAGGACACCGAGTACGCCCGGATCCCCCTCGGCGAGGCCGTCACCTTCTGATCTCGGCGGAGTGAGAATTCGTCCCTCTGGAATGTCTCGGTTCGGCTGGTTACCTTCCGGTAACCGCGGAGACTCATCGATGGCGGTGAGTGGCAACGCGCGCTGAATCGCTGGAGGACGGACATGTCCGTACGGAAGAGGATTGCTGTTGCGATAATTGCCGCGACCATTGTCGGCGTTGGTTTCGGCGGGCCGGCGGCGCAGGCCGCCGCCTCGCGTGGGGTGACGATTCCCGCATTCTACGACCCGCCGGCGGCGCTGCCGGCGGACAATGGCGCACTGATTCGCAGCGAGCCGTTACCGCTGGCATTGTCGCTGCCCGGCATCGATTCTCCGCTGCCGGGCCGGGCGACCCGGATCATGTATCGGTCCACCGACTCGACCGGCGCGCCGGTCGCGGTGACCGGCGCCTACCTGGAGCCGGCCGCGCCCTGGCTCGGGCTCGGCCCGCGGCCGCTGGTGGTCCTCGCGCCCGGCACGATGGGGCAGGGCGACCAGTGCTCCACCTCGCTCGCCCTGCAACGCGGCCTGATCCTCGGGGCGGACGACGGGCAGACCACGGTGTCGATCGGCTACGAGATCCTGGCCATCTACCGGATGCTCGTCAAGGGCATCGCGGTCGTGCAGACCGACTATCCGGGACTGGGCGCGACGGATCGGCTGCACACCTACGTCAACCGGGTGGACGAGGGGCACGCGGTGCTGGACGCGGCGCGGGCCGCCAAGGCGCTGCCGGACACCTCGCTCACCGCGAGATCCGCGGTCGGATTCTACGGATACAGCCAGGGCGGCGGCGCGGTCGCCTCGGCGGCGGAATTGCAGGCGGAATACGCGCCGGACGTGCGGTTGAAAGCTACCTACGCCGGTGCTCCGCCGGCTGACCTGGCCGATGTCACCGCGTCGATCGACGGGACGGAATTGGTCGGCGCGCTGGGCTGGTCGGTGAGCGGATTCATGCAGTCGGAGCCGAGCCTGAAAACGGTCGCGGACAAATACCTGAGCGATTCCGGACGCGCAGCGCTCGCCGATCTTTCGACGATGTGTGTGGGTGACGCGATTGTCGGATACGCCGGCAAACACAGTTCCTCGTGGACGACCACCGGACAATCTCTCGCGGCCGTCATCAAGGCCGAACCGGCCCTGCGTTCCTTCATCGACGCGCAGCGGATCGGCGCCCGGAAACCCGCCGGGATCGTCCGGGTGGCCACCGGGGTGAACGACAACCTGGTCGCGCACGGGCAGGCCCGGACGATGGCCGCGGACTGGTGCAAGCTCGGCGGCGACGTGGTCTACGCCCCGATCAACCTGCCCGCCACCGGCAGCCCGCTGGTCAACCACCTGGCGCCGCTGCTGACCGACCAGGGCGACGCGATCGACTGGCTCGGCTACCGGCTGGCCGGCCTGCCCGCGCTCTCCACCTGCGCGATCCTGCCGATGCAGCAGTAGCCCGCCGATCATCCCGGCCGGCCTGGGACATTTCTCCCGGGCCGGCCGGGACATCGTCTCGGGACGCCCGGGACATCGGGCCGGAATCCTGACGTCAATCATGCGAGACGGAGGGAGAAAGCCATGACAACGATCGACCGGCTGATCCGGGCCGGCGGCGTCGCGCTGTGCGCCGGGGGTGTGCTCAGCGCATTCGCCACCGTGGGTCACGACTTCGTGGACCAGAAGACGGTCAACCCGGCACTGACCGCGATCGGGACCGTCGGCATCGCCGGTGGTCTGCTTCTGCTGCTCGGGCTCCCGGCGTGGTACGCCGTGCAGGCCCGGGCCGCCGGCCGGTTCGGCGCGGTGTCGTTCGTGCTGCTCTACCTGGGTGTCGCCGGTCTGCAGGTAGCGTCGCAGCCGGTCTACGACTACCTGGCCCCGGCGCTCTACGGCCGGCCCGGCAATGCCGCCCTGGCCGCCGACGGCGCCCTCGAGGAGGTCGCCACCGCGTACCTGGTCTATGTGCTGGTCATGCTGGTCGCGCTCAATCTCGGGTTCCTGCTGTTCGGCATCGCGATGGCCCGCGCCCGGGTCTTTCCCCGGACGCTGTCCTGGACGATCGCGGTGGCGCCTCTCGCGATCCTGTTCCTGTCCACGGTGGAGTCCTGGATGATCGCGCTGCTGCTGACCGTGGTCGCCGGCTGCGGACTGCTGATGGCCACCGGGCGGGTGCACCTCGGCGCGGACGAGCAACCGGCGACGATCGGTGGTGCCGTGCACACGCCGGAAGCCGCACACTGAGGACAGCGACCCGCTCGGGAGCGGAACAGGAGGGTCGCGATGCGGATCGTCCCCGCCCGGACGGCGTTGCTCACGCTGGCGGCCCTCGGCCTCGCCGCCTACACCGCCGCGCTGCCCTCGGCCTACCGCCGGGCCGGCTCGCTGGATCCGTCGCTGGTGGACAACCCGGCGGCGATGCGGGCCGGCCTGGCCGCGTGGGGCCTGACGACCAGCGCCTACGCGACCGCCTGGGTCGGTGGGCTCACCGTCGTCGCGGCGGTTTTCCTCGGCGTCGGCGTCCTGATCGTGCTGCGCCGCCCGGGCGACCGGACTGCGCTGCTGGTCGCCGGAGTGCTGATCGCCTTCGGGACGATCTGGCCGAACACCGTGCCGGCCCCGGACTGGCCACCGGTGCCGGCCGCGGCCGGGGAGGCACTGGACATCGTGGCCTTCGTCGGCTTCTTCGGCCTGCTCTTCTACTTCCCGGACGGGCGGTTCGTGCCGCGCTGGACCGGCTGGCTGTTCGCCGTGCTGGCCGCGCACGTGGTGGTGAGCGAGACCCTGCTGGCCTTCGGCATCCGCATCCCGGAGGTCGTCGACCTGCTGCTCGTACTCGCCTGGGTGGCCGGTGGGGTCGGCGCGCAGGTGTACCGGTACCGGCGGGTCTCCACCCGGGCGCAGCGGCAGCAGACGAAGTGGGTGGCCGCCGCCCTCGCCGTGGCGATCGGCGGTTTCGCGGTCGTGGCGCTGCTCGGGCACCTCGCGGTCCTCCGGTCGCCGCGCGGGACGGTGCTCTACGCGGCGCTCACCATGTTCACCCTCGGGGCGCTCTTCTGCCTGGTTCCGCTCGCCCTCGCCCGGGCGGTGCTGCGGCACCGGCTGTGGGATCTCGACCCGGTGCTGAACCGGGCGATCGTCTACGGCGGGCTGACCGTGGTGCTGACCGCCGTCTACGCGGGCGTGGTGGCGTGGACCGGGCGGACGGTGGACGTGCTCGGCGCGGTGGTGGTGGCGGTCCTGGTCGAACCGGTGCGGCGCCGGTTGCAGGCCGGGGCCAACCGGATCGTCTACGGGCAGCGTGACGATCCGTACGTGGCGCTGACCGTGCTCGCCCGGCGGCTGGCGGACAACGCCGAGCCCGAGGAGGTGCTGCCGCTGCTGGCCCGCTCGGCGCGGGTGGCGATCCGGTCGCCGTACGTCGCGATCGTCGCCCCCGGCGGTGCGACCCTGGCGTCGAGCGGCACCCCGGCGCCGGACCCGGTCACCCTGCCGCTCACCCACGGCGGTGAGCGGCTCGGCGCACTCCTGGTCGCGCCGCGGGCGCCGGGCGAGACGTTCGACGCCCGCGATCGCCGGCTGCTGGACGACCTGGCCCGGCAGGCCGCCGCGGCGATGCAGACGGTCCGGTTGCGCCGCCGGGCCGAGGACCTCGCCGCCCAGTTGCAGACCTCCCGGGAGCGGTTGGTGGCCGCCCGCGAGGAGGAGCGCCGCCGGGTGCGCAGGGAGCTGCACGACGGGCTGGGCCCGGCCCTGGCCGCCCAGGCGTTGCAGGTGGAGGCCGCGCACGATCTGGTGCGCCGCCGGCCGGAGCAGGCCGAGTCGCTGCTGGCCGAGGTGCTCGCCCGCGGCGCCGACGCGGTGGCCGAGGTGCGGCGCATCGCCCGCGGCCTGCGGCCACCGGCGCTGGACGAGCTCGGGCTGGCCGGCGCGGTCCGGCAGGCCGCGGCCGACCTGGCGCCTTCGGTACGCGTCGCCGTCGTCACCACCGACGTGCCGGTCCTGCCCGCCGCGGTCGAGGTGGCCGCCTACGCGATCGTCCGCGAGGCCCTCACCAACGTCGTACGCCATGCCGCCGCCCGCCACGCCGAGGTGCACCTGACCACCGCCGGCCCGCTGCTCATGGTCGAGATCCTCGACGACGGCCGTGGCCTGACCGGCGCCCCGCCCGGCGTCGGCCGCACGTCGATGCGCGAGCGGGCGCAGGAGCTCGGCGGCCGGTGCACGGTCACGACCCGCCCCGGGGGCGGCGTCCACGTGGCGGTCTGCCTGCCACTGATCCCGGAGGCTGCCGATGGACCCGATTAGCGTCCTGGTCGCCGACGACCACGAGCCGTTCCGAGCCGGCCTGCGCGCCGTGTTCGCGCTGGCCGACGACATCGTCCTGGTCGGCGAGGCGCCGGACGGGCGCGGCGCGGTCGAGGCGGCGCTGCGGCTGCAACCCGATGTGGTGCTGATGGACCTGAAGATGCCGGGCCTGGACGGCATCGAGGCCACCCGGCAGATCACCACGGCCGCCCCGCACATCGGCGTCGTGGTCCTGACCATGCTGGAGGACGACGACTCGGTCTTCGCCGCGCTGCGGGCCGGTGCCCGCGGTTACGTGCTCAAGGGCGCGCTGCGGGCGCAGCTGGTCCGTGCGATCCGGGCGGCCGCCGACGGCGAGGCGCTCTTCGGCCCGGCCGTCGCCCGCCGGATCGCCGACTACTTCGCCCGCGAGCCGGCCCGGCCGCTCGCCGCGTTTCCCCAGCTGACCCAGCGGGAGCGGGACGTGCTGGCGCTGGTCGCCCAGCACCGGACCAACGTGGAGATCGCCCGGCAGCTCGACCTGTCGCCGAAGACGGTCGGCAACCACGTCTCCACCATCTTCGCCAAGCTCCAGGTGGCCGGCCGCGCCGAGGCGATCATTCAGGCGCGCGAGGCGGGCCTGGGGAGGTGACTACTCTCGGGGCATGGCGACCTTCGTCCTGATTCATGGCGCCGGCGACGTCGGGTGGTATTGGCACCTGGTGGAGGCCGAGTTGCGGGCGCACGGCCACCGGACGGTGGCGCCGGACCTGCCCTGCGACGACGACACGGCGGGCCTGGCGGATTATGCGGATGCGGTGGTCGCGGCAGCCGGCGACCACCGGGACCTGATCGTTGTCGGACAGTCGCTCGGCGGGTTCGTCGCGCCGCTGGTCGCCGCCCGGCTGCCGGTCGATCAGCTCGTCCTGGTCGCCCCGATGATCCCGGCGCCGGGCGAGGCGCCCGCCGACCACTGGACGAACACGGGGTACGAGCCGGCCGGCGAGTTCGACGACCTGTTCTATCAGGACGTCGCGCCGGACCTGGTCGCGGAGGCGACGAAGCGCGGCCGCCGCCAGTCCGAGACCCGGCTGGGCGAGCCGTCCCCGCTGCGCGCCTGGCCGGACGTACCCACCCGGGTCCTGCTCTGCCGCGACGACCGGCTGCTGCCGCCGGACTTCGTGCGCCGGGTCGCCCGGGAGCGGCTCGGCGTCACGCCCGACGAGATCGATGGCGGTCACACGCCGGCGCTGAGCCACCCGCGCGAGCTGGCCGCCTACCTGATGTCATAGGACTCCCCGGGTCGCGGCGCGGCCGGATGGAGCGCGGAGACGATCTGCCGGAGTGCGTCGAGGGCAGCCGCGAAAGAGTGTTCCGGCGGCGTCGCGTAACCCACCACCAGACCGTCGCGAGTCGGCATCGCGCTCTCCGGATGCCGATAGGGTGACAGCCCGTCGACCGCCAGACCGAGACCGCGGGCCGCGGCCAAGGCCCGCTTCTCCTCACCGTCCGCCATTTCCAGTACGGCATGCAGCCCCGCCGCGATCCCGGTCACCCGCACCCCCGGTTCGACCGCCGCCACCAGCTGGTCCCGCCGCCGCCGATAGCTCTGCCGCATCCGGCGCACGTGCCGGTCATAGGCCCCGCAGGCCAGGAAGTCGGCGAGGGTCAGCTGATCGAGGGCACTCGACCAGAACTCCCGCGGCCCCTTCACCGCCAGCACCGGGTCGACCAGCCGGCCGGGCAGCACCATCCAGCCCAGCCGCAGCGCCGGGGATAGGCTCTTGCTCGCCGATCCGAGGTAGACCACCCGCTCCGGGTCGAGGGCTTGCAGCGCGCCGATCGGCTGCCGGTCATAACGGAACTCGCCGTCGTAGTCGTCCTCCAGGATCAGCCCGCCGGTGTCCCGGGCCCAGTCGACGACCGCGGCCCGCCGCGACGCGTGCAACGGCCCGCCGGTCGGGAACTGATGGGCCGGCGTGAGCAGCACCGCCCCGGCCCCGCCCAGGTCGGCGACCCGCGCGCCGTGCTCGTCGAGGTCCAGCGCAACGGTCCGTTTGCCGGCCCCGGCGAGCAGCTCGCGGTGGAACGGCAGGCCGTACGACTCCACCGCGACGGTCTCCGGCAGCACCGCGCTGAGCAGCCGCAACGCGTGCGCGAACCCGGCGCAGACCACGATGTGGCCCGGATCGGCGCGTACCGCCCGGGCGCGGCTCAGGTAATCCGCGAGCGCCTGGCGCAACTCCACCCGCCCGCGCGGGTCGCCGACCCCGAACGCCTCGCTGGGCGCCGCGGTCAGCGCCCGCCGCGCCGAGGCCAGCCACGCCGTGCGCGGGAACGCGGACGCGTCCGGTGTGCTCGGTTTCAGGTCGTGCACCGGGCGGCGCTCCGAGCGCGCCGCGGGCCGGTCCGCCACCGGCGCCGCCGCGGTCCGCGCCGCGACCCGTGTTCCGGAGCCCTGCCGGGCGGTCAGCCACCCCTCCGCGACCAGCTCGGCATAGGACTCGGCCACCGTGTTGCGGGCGACGCCGAGGTCGGCGGCGAGCACCCGGTAGGACGGCAGGCGGGTGCCGGGCGCCAGCCGCCCGGACCGGATCGCCTCCCGCAGCGCCCGGATCAGCCGGGCCCGCCGACCACCGGCGCCGGTCAGCTCCAGGTGCAGATCGTCACCGGAATTGACCCATGATTCCGTCACGGAATTGAACCCTACAGCGGGTCATTCGCGCTCCTAGCGTGGAGGCATGACAGCACAGCGCATGAACTTCTTCGCCGCCGCCCCCACGATCTTCAAGGCCGTCCTGGCCCTGGACACCGCGGCCAAGCAGGGCCTCGACCCGGCCCTGGTGGAGCTCGTCCAGATCCGCGCCTCGCAGATCAACCGGTGCGCCTACTGCCTGGAGTACCACACCACCGACGCCCGCAAGGCCGGCGAGGACGAGCAGCGGATCCACCAGCTCAGCGCCTGGGAGGAGTCGCTGCTCTACAGCGCCGCGGAGCGGGCCGCGCTGGCCCTGACCGAGGCGGTCACCCTGCTGCCCGGTGGCGTCTCGGACGAGATCTTCGACGAGGCGGCCCGGCACTTCGACGAGGAGCAGCTCGCCCACCTGCTCGCGGTGATCTTCACGGTCAACACCTGGAACCGGATGAACGTCACCACCCGCAAGACCCCCGGCACCCGATGACCGGGGTCCGGGGCTGGGCAGCGGTTCTCGCGGTCACCCTGGGCGTGTTCGCCCTGATGACCTCGGAGCTGCTGCCCGTCGGGCTGCTCACCCCGGTGGCGTCGGCGCTGCACGTCGGCGAGGGCGCCGCCGGCCTGATGGTGACCGTTCCCGGGCTGGTCGCCGGGATCTCCGCGCCGCTGATCACCGTCGCTCTCGGCCGGATCGACCGCCGGATCGTCCTGGCGGTGCTGGTCGGCCTGGTCGGCGTGGCGAACCTGGCCGCCGCGTCCGCCACCGGCCTCGGCACCGTGCTGGTCGCCCGGTTCCTGATCGGTGTCGCCGTCGGCGGTTTCTGGTCGCTCGCCGCGGGGATCGCCATGCGGCTGGTGCCGGCCCGCCACGTCGCCCGGGCCACCGCGGTGATCTTCGCCGGCACCGAGGCGGCCACCGTGTTCGGCGTGCCGACCGGCACGCTTCTCGGTGACCTGGCCGGGTGGCGGAGCGCGTTCGCGGCCGTCGGCGTGCTCGGATTGGTCGCGCTGGGCTGCATCGTCGTGCTGATCCCGCCGCTGCCGGCCGAGGGTTCGATCGGCCTGGCCGTGCTGCCCGGCGTGCTACGGGGCAGCGCGGGGTTGCGGGCCGGGCTGGCCATCACGTTCCTGATCATCACCGGGCACTTCGTGGCGTACACGTTCGTCCGGCCGATCCTGGTGGAGCGGGGTGTCGGCGGAGATGCCGTCGGTCCTCTGCTGCTGCTCTTCGGCGTGGCCGGGCTGGCCGGCAATTTCCTGGCCGGCGCTCTGGTCACCCGGTGGCCGCGGGGCACGGTGCTGGGCATCGCGGGTGGGCTGACGGCCGCGATGATCGGGGCGACCGGCCCGGTGCCGGCGCCCGCGCTGCTGATCCTCTGGGGGCTGGCGTACGGCGCGGTTCCGGTCACCTTGCAGACCTGGATCCTGCGGTCCGCACCGGATGCCGCCGACGCGGCCGGCTCGCTGTTCGTGGCGGTGTTCAACCTGTCGATCGCGGTCGGCGCGTTGCTCGGCGGCCTCGCCGTGGAGGCGGTGGCGACCAGCGCGGTGTTGTGGATCGGCGGTGGTCTCACGGCCCTCACCGGCGTGGTCCTGGCCGGCCGGCGGCCGGTCGGCGCCCCGGTGCCGAGTTCGGTGTGACGGCCGGGCCCTGATGCTGAGGCGATGGCGAGCGCGACCTCGGTGGCCGCAGCCCCGCGATCAGCGCACAGCAGGCGGGTCCAGCTGGCTCCGGGCAGGTTCGACCCGGAGCATCCGCACGCGGCCTACGCCTGCGCCACCAGTTCCTGCCCGGCAGCCGGACGCTGCGGCTGACCGGCGAGACCGACCTCGCCAACGGCCCGGGCAGCACGAGCTGCTCGACCTGGTCCGCGTCGCCGGGTCACCGGATCGGCGGGGCGTCATCCCGCCAGGCGCCGGGACAGCCCGGACAGGACACCGGCCGGGACGAGAGCCGGCCCGGTGGTCACGCCTGCGGGAGATGGAACAGGCTGTCGAGGTTGCAGATGGTCAGGACCTGGCGGACGTTGCGATGCGCGTGGCTGATCTCCAGGCGGCTGCCCCGGTGCTCGGCGGTGGTGCGGCACTGGAGCAGCGCCAGCAGACCGGCGGAGCCCAGGAACGTGACGCCGCTCAGGTCCAGCACGACGCGGTGGCCGCCGTCGCGCGGGACCAGTTTGGACACCTCGCGTACGAACTCGTCGGAGTTCTCCATGTCGACCTCACCGGCCACGGCGACGACCGTGGTCATCTCGGTCTGCCCCTGGAGCTGGACGACCAGCCCGGGCATCGATTCGACAGCGTCGATGGTCATCAGTGCCTCCCCAGCCTGATCGCTTCGTCTGACCCGCCTGCGGCTGCGGGGCGAGTGCCGAGAAGACGACCGTGATGGCCGGGGACCCGACGTGGTGCAACAGGCCCACGCTACTCCGGTGCCCGGACGGATCCCAGGCCTCCGTTCGAGCGCCGGCGCCAGCGCCAGGGTTCCAGCAGGAGCAGGCCGATCAGGAACGCGCCGGTGAAGCCGGCGAAGAAGGCCGCCGACGTCCGCCACGTCCGGACATCGTCGACCGGATAGATCTGGGTCCGGCTGCCGGTGTCGCGGGCGGCGAGCGTGTCACCCACCGCGGCTCCCGGCGGCAGCCCGTCGGCCAGCTCCATGTCCCGCCGGACGGTCCTGCCGTCATCGCCGCGGAAGTCGCCGAACCAGCCGCACCGCTGCCGCGGCGGCTCCCGGCGATCGCAGCTCATCGGCTCGGTCAGCGTGAACGTGCCGGTGACGCCGCCCCCGTGCGCGGCCCGCCAGTCCGGCGCCAGCATCGTGGCCGTGCCGACCGACCCGATGGCGCCGATCACCACGAAGGCGATCGCCGCGATCCGCAGGCGAGTCCGTGCGGACATCATCGGCTCAACGCTCCCGCCAGCTGATCCAGCCCCAGCGACCCGATCTCCATCGCCCGGCGGTGGAACGCCCGCCGGTCCGGCGTACGACCTGCCAGCCACACCCGCTCACCGACCTTGTAGGTCAGCGCCTGCCCCGGCCGGCCCAGGTAACGGGCGAGCTCCCCGGCCGCGTACGGACCCTGGTGACAGCGGTCGCGCAGCAGCCGCAGAGCCGCGTCCGGGGTCCACGTCGGGTGCAGGTGCAGGCCGATGTCGAGGACGACCCGCGCGGCCCGCAGCAGCTGCGAGGTCAGGTATCCGAACCGGGCGCCCGGCCGGTCGTAGAGCCCGAGTTCGTCCATGAACCGCTCGGCGTACAGCGCCCATCCCTCCTGGCAGCCGGAGAGCCCGCCGAGCAGGTTGAGCCGCTGCCCGAGCCCGCCTCGGCAGGCCTCGGAGCCGATCTGGAGGTGGTGGCCGGGAACGCCCTCGTGGTAGGCGATGCTGTAGGCGTACCAGGTGGGGAAGCTGGTCTGCCCCTCCGGCAGCAGCCACCAGACGCGGCCGGGCCGGGTCAGATCCCGTGACGGTCCGGTGTACGCGGTGCCGCCCGACACGGTCACCCGGGACTCGATGCGCCGCAGCGGCGCGGGGATGTCGAAGTGCACGCCGTCCAGCCGCTCGGTGGTGGCCTCCAGCAGCTCCTGGAGCCACGCGCCGAACGCGTCCCGGCTGTGCAGGGTGCCCGGCGCGTCCGGGCGGTCGAGCCGCTCGCGTACCTCGGGCACGGTCCCGCCCAGCGCTTTCGCCTCCGCGACCAGCTCCGCCTCGATCGCGGTGAACTCGTCCCAGCCCCAGTCGTAGAGCTCGCGCAGATCCGGCTCGCTGCCGAGGAAGGTGCGCACCCAGAGCGCGTACCGTTCCGGCCCGAAAGCCTCGTCGTCACGGGTCCGCGGCGCCAGGTCCGCGGTCAGCGTCGCGGCGAATTGACGGTACGCCTCCCGCGCGCCCGCGGCCGCCGCCAGCAACGAGCCCCGCTGCCGCCCGTCGCCATAGCGCTCCACCAGCGCGAGATCGTCGTCGCCCCAGTTGCGGCAGCGCTCGACAACGAGCTCGACCTGGCGCCGCGTCGGCAGGTGACCACGCGACGCCGCCAGCCGGAGACTCTCCGCGTACCCCGCCAGGGCGGCCGGGATCGCCGCCTGGCGTGCCGCGACCCGGGCCCAGCCCGCCTCGTCCACCGCGTCCCGGCCGGGCACCGCGGCCTGGACCGCCTGCCGGATGAGCTGGAGCGGCCCGGTGGCCGCCGCGTGCAGCTCCCGCAGATCCTCCCCGGCCTCGTGGAGGTCGAGCCGGGTCCGCAGCCGCTCGGTGAGGTGGGCGTGCAACGGATCCGTCGCGGGCCGGGCCGACAGCTCCCGCAGCGCCCGGGCGGCGAGATCGGCGCGGGCCCGGTGGCCGTCCGGGCTGTAGTCGGTGAGCCCCTCGACGTCCTGCTCGCCGCCCTCCACGATGGCGATGCACGGGTCGAGCCGGGCGACGTCGCGCAGCAGCCCGTCGGCGAAGTCCTCGATCGTCACAGCGTCGCCGCCAGCTTCCGCAGCTCGGCGGAGGCGTTCGCGAGCAGCGGGTTGCCGTGACCGGGAAGGATCGCCCTGATGTCCATCGCCGCCAGCTTCTTCACCGACTTGGCGGCCAGTGGCGCGTCGGTCGTGTACTGCGGGTCGGAGCCGGTGAGCGCACCGCCGGTGGTCCGCAGCGCGTCGCCGGAGACGAGCACCCCGGTCGACGGGTCGAACACCGAGATGTGCCCGGGCGTGTGCCCCGGCGTGTCGATGATCTGGAGGCCGAACACCTCGTCGCCCTGCTTCACGCCCTTGACCGTCGTGGCCGTCCCGATCGCGTCCAGGTCCAGCAGGCCGGCGTAGAAGGACGCTTTCACCAGCTTGGACACCGCGGCCAGGCCGCCCACGTGGTCGTCGTGCCGGTGGGTGAGGATCACGTGCTTGACGGCCGCCCAGCTCTGCTCGGCGGCCTTGAGCCCGTCCTCGATGGACGCCTCGAAACCGGGCGTGCCGAGGTCGACGACGGCCACCTCCCGGTCGCGGACCAGCAGGTAGGCGGAGACGTAGGACATGTCGACCTGTTTCCAGCCACCGATGCCGGCGGGGCTGGGCGGCGGGATCGACGGCGCGGCGGGGGACGCGGCCCCGGACGGGGAACCGGGCGGGTCGCCGGCACAGCCGGCCACCGTGCTCAGCACGGCCACCCCGAGCACGCCGGCGCCGGCCGAGAAGAACAGTCCACGCCGGGTCAGTCTGCCATCGATCACGCCGCATTCTCGCAGGGCGCGGGCGCCGGCGGGGGACGCGCTCAGGGCAGGCCGGCGGGACGGGCCAGGTGGAAGCCCTGCCCGTTGGCGACCCCGAGGTCGCGGAGCCGGGCCAGCTCGGCGGGCGACTCGATGCCCTCGGCGATCAGGGCGGCCCCGATCTGGGCGGCGAAGTCGTTGAGGCATCGGGCCAGGGCCGCCTTGACCAGATCGGTGTCGATGTCCCGGACCAGGCTGATGTCCAGTTTGATCAGGTCGGGGCGAAGGCGCAGGATGTGCTGGAGGCTGGCGAACCCGGCGCCGGCGTCGTCGACGCTGAGCCGGATGCCGGTCCGGCGCAGCACGTCCAGCGCGTCGGTCAGCAGGTCGTAGTCGCCGACCTGGGCGTGCTCGGTGACCTCGACGGTCAGCCCGGGGCCGGCGTGGGCGAGCAGGGCGTCCAGGATCTCGCCGTCGAGCAGCGCCTCGGGGGAGAGGTTGACGGCCAGGAAGGTTCCGGGCGGCAGGTCGGTCAGCCGGCCGAGGGACTGCCGCAGGGTCAGGAGCTCCAGCTCGACGCCGAGACCGCACAGCGCGGCGGCGGCGAACGCGCGATCCGGGGCCGGGAACAGGCCCGGGTCGAACCGGGCGAGCGCCTCGTAGCCGATCGTCGCGCCGTCCCGCAGCCGGACGATCGGCTGGAAGACGGTCCGGGCCGCGCGGCGATCCAGCACCGACCGGACCGCGGCGCGTGCCGTGGCGACGCTGTGCCGCCGGACAGCGAGCGGGCCGCTCATGTTCTCGCTGATCAGGTCGGCGATCAGGCCGAGATAGCGGACCGCCTGCTGATCCAGGGACGGGTCCGGGTGCCGGCTGGCGCAGCAGAGCATGCCGGCGGTGGTGCCGTCCGGGGAGCGCCACGGCACGCTCGCGTAGGAGCCGATGCCGAGGTCCCGGGTCCCGTCCAGGTCCCGGGTGACCGGGTGGCGGCGGACGTCCTGGACGATCTCCGGCAGCGTGCCCGCCAGCACCCGGACGCAGAACGAGCCGAGCAGGTCGCTGCCCGGGCCGAGCGGGACGCTCCGCGTGCCGATCGTGCCGGTCGCGGCCCAGATGGTCAGCTCGCCCGAGCCGAAGGCCGACACCCACGCCGCCTCGACACCGAGGTGTTCTCGCACCTTGTCGAGCAGCCGGTCGACCTCGGCCAGCTCACCGGTCGCATCCGCGGAGACTGCCTGCATGGCTGTGACCGTCGGCAGACCGATCGGTGACCTGAGGGAAACCTCAGACCGCCGTGCTCGCCGGCGAGTCCCCTCGCCGGCGAGACACGGCGGCCGGTCAGTCGGTCAAGATGCCGTCGCCCGTGGCGACCGGGATCGGGTCGCTGAAGTCGGCGGGATAGACCAGCACCTGCCACCGGACATGCTCGTCGCCCTCGGCCAGGCTGTCGGCGACGGTCGGGATCACGACGTCCAGCGACGTGGTGCCCGACGCGATCTCCATGAAGCCCTCCAGGCCGGTGCCGGACAGCGGCCGGGACGGCTCCGGGTCCTGGCCGCTCATCCCGGTGAACCACTCCGGGTCGACGTCGGTCGTGGACAGCTCCGGCTCACTCGCCGGTTTCTGCGGCCTGAGCAGCAGGTAAAGGGTGCTGTCGGCGGGCGCGGACAGGTGCAGCGTCCAGGCCAGCGGCGAGCCCTCCCGGGCGGTGGCGACCGCCGGGGTGACCGTGAAGTCCGGCATCGGGTCGTCGTTGACGGCCAGCACCCCGCCCACGTAGTCGCCGACCACCGTGTTGCCGATCGCCTTCGCGGTCACCGGGTAACGCCGGTCCTCGCCGTACGTGGTGTTGCCGGTCACCGAGATCGGCACCTCGATCGTGGTGCGGCCCGGCTTCAGGCCGACCACCCAGGACTTGGTCGCCGCCGCCGGGTCGCCCAGGAACAGCCGCACCTTGGCCGCGCGCGGCCCGTGCGAGCGCACCTGGATCCGGTAGGTCCTGGTCCCCGAGTCACCCTCGTCCACGGTCAGGTCGCTGACGTCCACCCGGTCGAGCGCGGCCGGTCGCGGCGCCGGGGTGCCGGGCCGCCAGCCCCAGGCGTCGATCAGCCAGGCCGGTCCGTCCCCACCCGGCGTGATTTCAAGAGCTCTTACGGTACGCACACCGCGCGGCAGTGGCAGCCGCACCTCCTGACCCCAGTACGAGGACGTCCACGCGCTCCCCGGCACGCCGGTGACGGTGGCCGTGCCCAGCTCGGCCCGGCGGCCGTGGTCGTCGGTGACCGCGACCCGGAACGGCGTGGCGGGCGCGTTCGGCGGCACGACCAGCCGCAGCGCCAGCGACTCGGCGCCGGTCACCGGCACCGGCTTGGCCGGGCGCAGCGTGGCGGTCGCGCCGCCGTCGAGCTTGACCGCCTGCCGGTCCGGCTCGGGACCGCTGAACCGGACGAAGTGCGGGGACGGTCCCCAGAACGAGTCGGTGGTCAGGCAGACCTTCGCCGGATCGTCGGAGACCTGGTCACAGAGCTGCGCGTGGGAGACCGACAGTCCCGGGCCGGGGATCACCACGGGCGTGCGGTTGGCGCCGATGGCGTGGGTGAGCACCCGGGCCGGTCCGGCCGACGGCGCCCGGACGCCGGAGCCGTCCAGCAGCGGGCGGGCCCGGTCGTCACCGGCGACGAACAGCCGGGCCGCGGTGGCGATGTAGGTGGCTCCGGCGTCCTGCTGCTGGTTCGGGGTGAGGCGGGTGGGCGCCGCTTCGGGCGTACACAAAGGGTCTGGCTCTTCGCTCCAGAAATCGTCGAACGCCGGGCCGGAAGCCTGCCCCGGGGTCCACTCGGTGTTGAAGTAGTTGTGGTTGGCGCCGACCACGTAGAGCGCGCTGTGCAGCGCCCGGCCGGAGCTGACCTGGCGGGTCGCGTCCACGTATTGCTGACCCTGGAGGTCGCCGACGTCACCGTCGCAGCCGGGCAGGATCGTCGCCGACGGCACGTCGGGCTGCGGGTTCTGGCCGAAGATGGTCGGCCCGATCAGCAGCAGCCCGCGGATCGTCCAGCGCACCGCGCCGCGGTAGTCGTCGGCGGACGGTGGGGTGAGGCTGTCCAGCGCGGCCCGGCTGACGCCCTCGCCGCCACGGGAGTGGCCCATCAGGAACACCCTCGACAGGTCGGCGCGCGGCACGGCCCGGACGATCGCCGGCGCGGTGGCGCGTTTGCCGCCGGACCAGTCGGCCCAGTGCGCGAGGTGCATCCGGACCAGCGTCGAGCGGGCCTGCGCGCCGTAGTCGGGCACCGCGTTGTCCTGGGCGCTGATCGCGTTCGCCGAGATCGACACGGTGACGTAGCCCTGCGAGGCGAGCAGCTCCTGGGCCTGCCGGTAACCGCGGTAGCTGGGCACCGCCTCGGAGCCGGCCGGACAGGGCCACTCGGCGCTGATCGAGCCGAAGTCGTCGCCGGAGAAGCAGGTCCAGTGCCGCCCGTGCAGGAACAGCGCGAGCGGGCGCTTGCCGGGCGCGTTCGTCGGCCCGACCACCACGGCCTGCATCTCGATCGGCGTCGGGTAACCGGTCAGGTGGACACCCGGCAGCGTGTACTCGCCGCTCGTGGTCGAGTAGGGCCCCTTGACGCCGGGGTCGATCGGGTTGGCCGGCGCGGCCGGCAGCGTGGCCGGGGTGCGGGGTGCCAGGCGTTTCGTGCGCTGGGGCGCCGCGGCGTCGACCCGCCGGCCGCCGATGCGGACCTGGAGGTCGCTCAGCGCGCCCGGTGCGCCGTCGAGGGTGAACGTGTGCAGGTCGGCGCCGCTCGTGGCGCGGCCGAGCAGGCGGTCCCCGGACCAGAACTCGACGGCGGCGTCACCCGGCGGGATCGGCCGGTCGCTGGTCCAGGTCAGGCCCTGCTTGCCGAGCGACCAGCCGGGCGGGAGCGAGCGGACCGCGGGGGCCGGTGGGTCCGCGGAAGCGGGTGTCGCGGAGACTCCGAGCAGCAGCGTGCTCGCCGCCAGCGCGGCGGCCATGATTCTTCGCATGCGGCCCGTTCTACTCGACGCGTGCAAATGCCTCGATCGAGCGGAACGGGCCGCCGTGCGCGGATCAGCAGGTGGGCTCGCCGGACTGGGCCGGCAGGCTGACCGCGTTCCACGCGGCCTTGACCGCGTTGAAATTGGTGCAGCTGCCCGGGTACAGGTTCTTGGCCGCCTGCAGCGTCCAGACCCGGTACTTCGCGTACGACGAGCTGGACGTCTTCAGCAGCATGGCGTTGTACATGATCTTGATAGCGGTCTGCACGCCCACACCGGTCACCGACGAGCCGTTGCAGGTCGGGCTGGACGGCTGGCCGTTGCCGCTGCTGCCCTGCGCCAGCAGGTAGAACCAGTGGTTGCCGGGCCCGGCCGCGGCGTGCACCTCCTGGCTCGGCGTGCTGCTGGAGTAGCAGTTGCTGTCACCGGCGAGCGACGGGTTGTACATGTACCGGATCGGCCCGCTGCCGACCAGGTTGACCTCCTCGCCGACCTGGTAGTCGGCCGGGTCGTTCGGGTTCGCCGCGTACGCCTCGGTCGCCGCGCCGAACGTGTCCGCGACGAACTCCTGGGTGCCGCCGCGCGAGATGCCGCCCGGCGTCCGGTCGTCGATGCCGTGGCCCAGCTCGTGCCCGACGACGTCCAGCGACGAGATCCACTTACCCGCGGTGTTCTTGCCGATCTGCACCTGGGTGCCGTCGTAGTAGGCGTTCTGCTGGTTCAGCCCGACCCGGATCGGCCACGCGCCGCCGGAGCCGTTCTGGGCGTTGCGGCCCAGCCACGCCGACAGCATCGACACCTGCCGCTGTGCCACGTAGAGCGCGTCCACGCAGCCGGTCTCCCGGTTGGTGCCGACACCGTTGCCCCACACGTTGTCCGAGCCGGTGAAGGTCCTCCGGCCGGACGCGTCCTGGCAGCTCAGGTTGGTGACCGAGGGGTCCTTCATCGAGTACGTCGAGCCGGACAGCGTGGTGTTCAGCGACACCGTGCCGTTGATCCAGCCGGTCCCGGTGCCGGTCACCTCGGTGACGTGCTCCTCGGTGGACAGCACCTTGCCGCTGACCGCGTCCACGTCCACGGTCAGCCGGCTGGCGCCCTTCGCCCCGGTGCCGTTGACCGTCGTCTCGTAGGCCAGCGCCGGCGCCCGTCCCTCGGTCGCGACGACGATCAACCGCGTCGCTTCGACGCCGGACACGCTCTTGAGCTGCTGCTTCGCGGTCGCGACCGCGGACTTTTCAGAGATTTTCGGTACGGTGGACAGCTCGCCGATCGGGCTGCTCTGCGCCACCGACGTGTACCGGGTCTGCCCGGCATTGTCGGTGACCACCACGAGGTCGCCGCCCTTGACCTGAAGTCCCTTGTACGTCCGGTCGTAGGCGGCGTAGGTGAGGCCCTGCGACCGGATGACCTGGCTGCGCCGGAAGGCGTCGTGGCTGCCGGCCTGGAGCGCGGCCGGGCGGGCGGCGACCACCGCGTCGGCCTGCGCGACCGGGTCCACCGTGGGGGTGGGCGCCTGTGCGGCCGCGGGGCCGGAGACCGCGACCAGGGCGGTGGCCGCGGCGGTGCCGGCGGCCAGCGCTATACCGAGGGGGATTCGTGACATCTGCGCACTCCCTTCCCGCCCGGGGGTGTCGGGCGGGCTCGAGTTCCGGTGCGGCGGGGTGGCCGCGACCGGTGAGACAGGAGTGACGCTATTCACAGATATCGATTTACGGAAGGGGGGAACCCCTCGCCGTCGTCATGAGCCGCGAGAAACGACCCCGCCTGACAGCCGGAGGCCGACCCGGTAGAACGAGCGGATGAGACCTGAAGAGACCTCCGCGGCGGTGAAGCCGGCCGTCGTCGCCATGGGGGCGGCGTTCGGCGACGACCCGTCGTTCGCGGCATGTGCCGAGCGGTTCGGGTTCGGCACTGACCGGTGGCCGCTCTATTTCGGCGGACGAGCCGGGGTGCTCGGGGCGGTGCCGGCCGAGGTGGTGGGGGCCGCCTGCGGCTTCTTCGGTCCGGAGCTGGTCGGTCCGGCCTGGGCCGCCGCGTCCCGAACGGGCCGGCTGGGTGAGCTGGTCCAGGCCGATGTCGGCCTCTGCGCGCGGTGGGCGGAGCGACATCTCACGGGACTCGACCGGGCGGCGGACCTGACCACCCGGGTGGTGGAGGCGGCGGACGCGTCGGGGCGGGTGCTCTTCGCCGCCTGGCGGGCGCAGCCCGAGCCGGACGACCGTCCGTCCACCCGGCTGGCACTGAACCTGCTCCGGTTGCGGGAGCACCGTGGGTCCTCGCACCTCGGTGCCGTGATCGCGGAAGGGCTCACCCCGGTGGCCGCGATCCTCGCCGGCCCCGGTGCACGCAAGGCGCGGGCCAACGGCTGGCGTGGGCCCTATCCGGAGCCGTCGCCGGAGGACGTGGCCCGGCTGGCCGCGGCTGAGCGTCGTACCGAACTGCTCGCCGGGCAGGCCTATGCGGTGCTCGACCGCGAGCAGCGGGTCGAGCTGGTGACGCTGCTCGACGGCGCGTACCGGCGATGGCGGGGATCGGGCTCGGCGTGAACGGACCCTGCCGCCCGGTTACCTTGGTGCGATGGCGTGGTGGGACCGGATGTTCGGGCGGCAACGCGCCACCCCTGGCTTCTACGGCGTGTGCGGCGAGTGCCGGCACGATTGGCGCGAGCACCATCCCGTCCAGGGCTGCGGTGAGTGCGGATACGAGCGCGAACACGACGAGCCCGGCGCTCCCGGCGCGGTGTGTGCCGCTCGCGCGCCCGGGCCCACCTTCCCGTGACGGTGCGGCGAGGTGAACCCACCGCGGATCACTACGTCAGGCTGGTGAGCACGTCCTTCATGACTGCCGTCAACGCCGGCAGCTGTTGTTGCAGCGGGTGCAGTTTGTCGAACGTCCGGGCGGCTTCCACGCCGGGCCTGAATCCGACGGAGACGCAGGCGTTGCCGGAGCGTGCGGTGAGGTACAGCACCGGCTCCCGATAGAGAGCGACCGCTCCATCCGCGAGGTCCGGGATCTCGGCGTTGTCGACTCCACCACCCAGTTGGCCGGCCGCCTGCTTCTCCGACTCGAACCAGGCCGTTGCCTCCGCCGTGCCGGCCTCCCCGCCGAAAATCTTGAGGTCGGCCGAGATGCCCGGGAGCGGCTGGCTGGCGACGGCGTATTCGCATGTCGCCTGTTCGAACGACGCGCCCGGAATCACCTTGTCGAGCATCGCTCGCTCCCCGGGTGCGACACGGCTGGCAACCCGTGTGCCCGTCGGTGCCGCCCCATAGGGAGGAGCTGTCAGCTCGCGGCAACCCGGCAGAAATCCCTGCCAACGTCGAGCCGGCTCCTGGCTGACGGCCGATGAATCCGCCGCACCTGCCTCGTTCGAGCAGCCGGCCACCACCATGATCAGCAGGCTCGCGACCCCTGCCCAGCGTGATCCCGAACGCCCGTGCGTCTCCATCCATCGACAGCATGCGAACCCTACGGCACTCGATCTTGAACTGGTGCCGGGGCCCGGGCTCGGTCGGGCAGACTGGCGACATGGCCGACGGTGGTGTTGTGCGTGAATTCCACGCGGACGAGGGCTGGGGAGTCATCGATGGACCGGCCGTTCCGGGCGGGTGCTGGGTGCATTTCTCGGCAATCGCGACAGGTGGCTTCAGGCAGCTCGCAGCGGGCCGGCACGTATGGTTCCGGGCCGAGGCCGCCGAGCAGGACGGGTTCGGCTTCCGGGCGGTGAAGGTCTGGACGGAGGACGTCGAGCCGGCTGGTCCGCCGAGCTTGAGGCCCTCGCCCGGAGGTGCCTACCGGAGTCGATTGACTCTCGCGTTCGACGAGCCGGAAGAGGCCGGTGACTGAACGGCAACCGATCCCCATGGTGGAGGAACGGGCCGTGAGCGGTTCTCGGCCGGTCGGTGGGTATAGACCGATCACGACGGACGGCTTCAGGGAGCGTGATCATGGCCGATACGGCGATCGTGACCGGCGGCGGTGCGGGGTTGGGGCGAGAGATCGCGCTGGGGCTGGCCCGCGGCGGCTACGGCGTTGTGGTGGCCGACATCGACGAGCAGGCCGCGCGGGCATGTGCGAACGTGGTCGAGGCGCACGGGGTGCCCGCTCGTGCGTTGCGTGCCAACGTGCGGGAGCGTCATGACATGGACCGCATCGTGGCGGCCGCGCAGGCGCTCGGCGGCCCCCACGTGCTCGTCAACAACGCCGGTGGCTGGACCCCGCGGCGGCAGTATCCGGAGGCGACGGCTTCCGAGTGGGCCGCGACGATCGACCTGAACCTCGTCGCGCCGATGATGCTCAGCCAGCTCGTTCTCGATCCCATGCGGGCACAGGGCCGGGGCGCGATAGTCAACATCTCCTCGAGTGGTGGAGTCGGTTTCCAGTCCTACGGTTCGCCCGAGTACGGTGCGGCCAAGGCCGGCCTGATCCGATTCACCTCCACGTTGGGCGGCTTGGCGGGCACCGACGGGATCCGGGTGATGTGCGTGGCACCGGACTGGATCGGGCTGAGCCGGGCGCACGACCAATGGCAGCGCATGGGCGCCGCCGAACGCGCGGCCTCTCGCCCACTGATTCCCCCGGCTGAGGTGGTCGCCGTCGTGCTGGACCTCGTTCAGCGGGGAACCGGCGGAACGGTGGTGGAGATGCCGGGTGGCGATCGGCCGCGCCGGCTACCCGGCGAACCGGACGAGGCCCAGGCTCAGGACGCTTCGGGCGTACCGTAAATCGGCGGTCGAAAGCCGAGCGACCCGGTCGCGGACGTCGAGTGTCGCCATCGCGCGGGTTGCGGTGAGCTCTCCGGCCGTGGCGGCCCTGGGTTATCCGGGGTGTCCTGGGGACGGCGCGCAGGGCGAGGTCGACGGTGGCGTGCAGGTCGCCCTCGTCGACGGCCCGGGTGAGCCGGCCGACGAACCGCTTCATGACCGGCGCGGAGATCTACGTGGACGGCGGCGCCAGCCAGATCTGAGGCGGTCCGCCGGTGACGCGGAAGGCCGGATCGTGGGGAGGTCAACGTTGACTCGATGACCGGTCGTGCCCATCAGCACGCCGCCGGCGGCCACAACGGCGGTCACCTGCAGAAGGAGCCGCCCGGCGGCGAGCGCGAGGCGGGACCTCAGGACTTCCGCAGTTCTTCCAGCGAGGCGCCGCTCAGGACCCGTGCCACGTTGGCCGCGTGGTCGTCGGCCACGAGTTTGCGCGCCAGGTCCTCCAGGCCGGCGAACTCACCGAAGCGGCTCTGCAGGAAAAGTGTCATCGAACGGACCAGCCCCTCCTCGCAGCCCTCTTGCCGGCCTTCTTGTCGGCCCTCTTCGCGGCCGAGGTTCAGGTTCTCCTCGGCGATCTCGCGGCCGACCTCGGTTTCCGCCAGGTTGAATCGCATGCCTCTACTCCTCAGTGCTGTGACGATGTGACGGGCGATGTCCTCTGCTGCGAGCAGGCTCATCTCGGTCTGGACCAGGCGTTGCTCCGGGTCGGTCTGCGCGGCGATCCGGTCGGCCACCCGCTCGACGACGTCGGGCGGGCGCCTGGTCGACCACAGGGCGAGCGGGGCCAGCGGGGTCCGCAGCACTTCCTCCGGGTCGAGGTCCTCCGGGACGTTGACCACCCGGTAGTCCAGGCTCAGGCAATCGCGCTGGAAGGAGCCCGGGTAGCCGCCACCGTCGGGCCAGATCACGGTCTGGTGGATCCGGTGTTTCGACTCGTCGTACTTGTCGGCCAGCCCGACCCAGTAGCCGACCATCCGGACCTGGAAGTCGGCGGTGCGCTGGACCTGGACCTCGATGTGGTGAATGTCGACGATGCCGTCCGTTGCCAGAGCGGCGAACACCTTGTCCATGTGCATGCTGCGTTTGCGGTTTATTTCGGTCGGGCCGTCGACGATCACGACCGCCTCGTCGACCTCGACTCCGCACAGCAGGCGCAACGTGTCTTTCGGATTGGCTTCCAGCAAGGCCTTGAACAGGCCGTCGTAGTCCCGGACGGCTTCGCGTGGTCGCGGCACGCGTGAGGTGCCGGACCGTTTCCCCGTTTTCCGCCCGCTTCCGGCGGTGGTAGGTGGCATGCGACAACTGTACGCGGAGCAGGTGACTAGCGACAAGGGGCCGTAAGGGGTACGAGGCGCGTCTTTGCCCGCACACAAGGAACGCGGGTTGATCAGGGACTCTGATCAACCCGCGTTGAGGATCGGTCGCCTAGATGTCGACCAGGTTGGCGAGGGTGCCGGTGAGCTGCTCGCGGAGGCGTTGGAGCTGGGCGATGGAACTGTCCACCTCCAGGATCTGACCGCGCAGCCGCTCCCGGGCGGTCGGGCACGCGGTCAGCTCGCCGTCCTCGGTGAAGCACGGGAGGACCTGCGCCGCGGCTTGCAGAGTGAGTCCGATGTCGAGGAGGAGCCGGATGCGGCGCACCTCCTCGACGGCGCAGTCGGTGAAGTCGCGGTAACCGTTGTCGAGGCGGCGCGAGGACAGCAGGCCCAGCCGGTCGTAGTGGCGCAGCGCCCGGGCACTCACGCCGCTGCGGTGAGACAGCTCATTGATCAGCATGATCCACCCTTGACCTTGACACTTATGTCAGACCTTAGCGTTCCGGCCATGCCGATGAACATCTTGGTGCGGGCGCCCGACGACCCGCGGCAGCGGTTGATGGCCCTGTCCACCCTGGTCAACACGGTCGGGATGGGTCTCTTCCTCTCCGCCGGAACGATCTTCCTGATCCGCTCGGCCGGGCTGACCCCGGCCGAGGCGGGCGCCGGGCTGACCGCCGGCTCGCTGATCGGCTTCGGCGCCGGCGTGGTCGTCGGCGACCAGGCGGACCGGCGCGGCGCGCGGGAGGTCGTCATCGCCGCCATGCTGGTGGAGGCGGTGGCCAGCGTCGGACTGCTGCTCGTGCACTCCGTGTGGGCGCTGGTGCTGGTGGCGGCGGTCGCCGCGGTCGGCCGGGCCGGGTCGGGGAGCGCCCGCGGGGCGATGATCGGGGTGCTGGCCGAGGAGGGCCGGGGTGCCGCCCTGCGCACCTACCTGAGGGCGGTCACCAACGTCGGCCTCGCCATCGGCATGCTCGGCGCGGCCGCGGTCCTGGCCATCGACAGCCGCGCGGCGTACGTCGGCCTGATCCTCACCGACGCGGTGACGTTCCTGCTCGCCGCGGCCGTGCTCACCCGGCTGCCGCACCTCCCGCCGACCCGGTCCGCCGCGGCCGCGCCGGACGAGCGGCGCTGGCTGGCACTGCGGGACCGGCGCTATCTGGGTTTCGTCGCGGCGTCGTCGGTCGCCAGCCTCCAGTACTGGGTGCTGGTCCAGGCGCTTCCGGTGTGGATCGTGCTGCGGACCGCGGCGCCCCGGTCGACGGCCGCGCTCGTCCTGTTCGTCGCCGCGGTCACCGTGGCGCTCACCCAGATTCCGGCGACCCGGTCGATCGACGGCCCACGGACGGCGGCCCGGTTGCTGGCCCGGTCCGGGCCGCTGTTCCTGGTGGCGTGGGTCCTGATGGCGGCGGCGTCGGCGCCACCCGCGTGGGCCGCCGTGGCGCTGCTGCTGGTGGCGGTGCTGGTGCACTCGCTGGCCGAGGTGTGGCAGGCGGCCGGGACGTTCGAGCTGTCGTTCGCGCTCGCCCGGCCGGAGGCGCAGGGCCAGTATCAGGGAGTGATCGGACTCGGTCACGGCTTCGTCGAGGCGATCGCGCCGGTCATCGTCATCGCGCTGTGCGTCGACGGCGGCGCCCCCGGCTGGATCGCGCTCGCGCTGGTCGTGACCGTGGCGGGTTACCTGTGCACGCTCATCGAGCGGGGTGCGGTCCGGCGGTTCGTGCCGCCCAGCCGGGCGCCGAGTCCGAACCGGTAGCGGATCCGGCGAGTTGACCTGGCTCCGCCCGGCGCCGAGCTGACCAGTCCACGCCGTGAGCACGCCCGGGATCGGACGGGGGGCGTGCTCACGGCGTACCGAAAACGGCTCTTGATCTCCGGTCGCCTAGCATGGCCCGGGTGACTGAACCCGAAGCGGGACCCGCTCTGGCTCGGGCCGAGGCTGCCCTGCGGCTGCTGTCCGGAGAGCCGGTCGCCGTGGACGTCGCCGTCAAACGGCTGGGCCGGGGCGGCGGTGTCTATGCGTGGTGGGCCGCTCCGTCGGTCTTTCCGGACCTGCCGGGCATGGTGAACGAGCACGTCCCGTCGCTGCGGCTGCTGTATCTCGGCCGGGCGACCACCCTGCGGGGCCGGATCCTGCGCAACCATCTGCGGCGGTCGGGCAACTCGACGCTGCGCCGCACGCTGGCCGGGCTGCTGGTGTCCGAGGGCTACCGGACGACCTGGACCGATCGGGTCGTGCTGCTGCCCGAGGACGAGGGCCGGCTGACCGCCTGGATGCACGCGAATCTGAGGCTGACCTGGGCCCAGGACGCGGAGCCGGCCTCGGTCGAAGCGACCCTCGTCCGGCGCCTGCACCCACCGCTGAACGTCAGCGGCGTCGACCCGGAACACGTCCAGCCGGCCGTGGTCGCCGCCAAGAACCGCTACAACGCCTCGGCCGGCCCGGACACGATCTGACGCCCCTGGGGGACCGGTCAGTCCGGCGTGATCGGCGGGCAAGTGGGCAGCTCGGTCGCGGTGACGCTGGTCCCCGGGCCGAACGGCCGGGTGATGTCGTAGCTGAAGCACACCGGGGCCTCGCCGCCGTCGAGCTCGGTCCGCACGGTCCAGCGATCGGGCATCCGTCGCACGTCCCAGACCGGGCCGCCGACCGCGTCATGGATCTCGTCGTCGGTCAGCGACCCGTCGGCGGCGGCCCGGGTCAGCGCAGCCTGCGCCTCGATGCCCCGGGTGCGAGCCATGTCCCGTTCCACCTCGGCGGTCTTGCGGGCATGCGCCGGGAGAGCGACTGCGAACAGCCAGACGACCCCGCCGGCGAACAGGAGAACGCCCAGCACGGCGAGCGCGGCAACCGCGCCGAGTGCCCAGCCGCCGAGGCGGAGCAGCCGGCGCCCGGAACGAGTCGACTCCGTCACACGACCTTCTTAGCCGGCGGTCGGCGGAGCAGGCGTTCGTGGAGGGCGGCCGGGGGAAGCGGGCTCAACGACCGGGCGGCGAGCCAGGCGGCGCCGGCGGCCGGATCCCGGCTGGTGCTCGGGTGCTCGCCGCGGGAGCGCAAGGTGGCGACCACGCCGTCGCGGACCGGGGTGTCGCAGGCCAGCAGGCCGCCGCCGAGGACGACCGGGCCCGCGGCGCCGAGCTCGTCGAGGGTGCGGACCAGGTGGGTGACAGCCTCGTCGACGATCGCGGCGGCGTGCGGGTCACCGGCCCGGGCCGCGGCGCAGACCAGGGGGGCGAGCGCGCCGATCTGCTCCCACGGCAGCGCCTGCGCCCAATAGACCATGTCGTCGGCGGTGGCGACCCCGGCGCGGGCGGCGATCTGCCCGGCCAGCGGGGACGTCCAGTCGCGGACCGCGACCCGGACCGCCTGGAGGCCGAGCCACCGGCCGGAGCCCTCGTCGCCGAGCAGCCAGCCCAGGCCGTCGGCGGTACGCACCACGGCATCCGCCCGCACCGCCGCGGCGATCGCCCCGGTCCCGGCGATCAGCACGGCCCCGGCCTCGGCGGGGCTGCCGGCCGCGAACGCGGTCACCACGTCCCCGACCACGGTGACCGGCCCGGTCACCCCGAGCGCGGCCAGCGCCGGGGCGAACTGGGTGGCGGTCGCGGGCCCGGCGATGCCGAGCGTCGCCGCGCCGACCAGCGCGGGGGAGTGCTCGCCCAGCGCCTCCCGGACGGCGGCCGCGACGGCCGCGGCGGCGTTGCCGGCGCCGGCGGTCAGCGGGTTGCCGGGGCCGGAACGCCCCCGTCCGACGATCCGGCCGCCGGTCGTCGCGACCACGGCGGTCGACGCGGTGCCGCCCGCGTCCACGCCCACCACCAGTTTCATGCCGGAGATCGAAACATAGGAAAGGGTTGTTGACTAGAGCGCTCGGCGGTCGTAATTTTCATCAACAACAGCAGGCGATGAAAAGGATGACCAACGTGACGGGTGAAAGCGGCGGACTGCTCGGCCGGCTCCGGATCGAGGGGCCGGGCATGCCGGAGGCCCTGGCGCGGATTGCCGAGACGATCCTCGACGATCCGGAGACGGCGGCGCACGCCAGCATCATCGACCTGGCCGAGCGCTCCGGCACGTCGACCGCGACGGTGACCCGGTTCAGCCGCACCCTGGGTTTCAAGGGGTATGCGAACCTGCGGGTCGCGATCGCCACCGAGACCGGCCGCGCCGAGCAGGCCCGCTGGGAGACCGACATCAGCGGCGACATCGCCCCGGGCGACCCGCTCACCAACGTGCTCAGCGTGGTCACCGCGGCCGACACCCGCGCCATCCAGGACACCGCGGCCGGGCTCGACATGGCCTCCGTGGAGCGGGTCGCCGCCGCGATCGCCGGCGCCGGCCGGGTGGAGATCTTCGGGCTGGGCAGCAGCGGGACGAGCGCCCGGGAGATGGCGTTCCGCCTGGAGCGGATCCGGGTGCCGATCTGGCACCGGGCCGACTCGCACACCGCGCTGACCAACGCCGCGCTGCTGCTGCCCGGTGACGTGGCGATCGGCCTGTCGCACTCCGGCCGCACCCGCGAGGTGATCGAGACCCTGGCCGAGGCCGCCGACCACGGCGCGCTGACCGTCGCGCTGACCAGCCACAGCCGGTCGCCGCTGGCCGAGGTCGCCGACGTCGTCTTCACCACGTCGGTGCAGGAGACCACGTTCCGCCTGGCCGCCCTCTCCGCCCTGCACTCCCAGCTGCTGATCCTCGACATGATCTATGTCGCGGTCGCCCAGCGCACCTACGAACGGACCGCCGAGGCGTTCGAGGTGACCGGTCGCGCCGTCGACGCCCACCGGCTTCCCGAGAAGAGCCCGACCCGCAACCGGGGCCGGGCGAAGAACTGAATGTCGCCACACCCCTTCCTGAGGAGAATTTTGATGCGCAGACGTCGGTACATCGGAACAGTTGCACTCTGTACCGCGACGCTTTTGACCCTGGCCGCCTGCGGTGGCGGCGGCACCTCGTCGGGCGGTGACGACGGCTCGCCCAAGACGGTTCCGAACACCCGGGGCGAGGGCAAGACGCTCACCGTCTGGATCATGGACGGCGACTACACCGAGGCCACCGTCAAGGCCATCAACGACCAGTTCACCCAGGCCACCGGCGCGCAGGTGGACGTGCAGATCCAGCAGTGGGAGGGGATCACCACCAAGATTAGTACGGCGCTCTCCACCTCCGGGACCCCGGACGTGCTGGACCTGGGCAACACCCAGGTGCCGGGCTTCGCCGCCAACGGCGGGCTGCTCGACCTCACGCCGTACAGGGACGATCTGAGGCAGGGCCGCAACTGGCTCGCCGGCCTCGAGGAGCCGGCCACCGTCGACAAGGCGCTGTACGCGGTGCCCGGGTTCGCCGGCGCCCGCGCGGTCATCTACAACAAGAAGACCTGGGCCGCCGCCGGGGTCACCACGGCGCCCACCACGTACGCCGAGCTGACCGCCGCCCTGGACAAGGTCAAGGCGAAGAACTCGGCCGCCGACTTCTCCCCGTTCTACATGCCGGGGCAGTACTGGTTCGCCGGCCTGCAGTTCATGTGGGACGCCGGCGGCGACATCGCCACCAGCGAGGGCGGCACCTGGAAGGGCGGCTTCTCCACCCCGGCCGGGCAGAAGGGCCTGAACGACTTCAAGACGTTCCAGAACACGTACTCCAGCAAGGCGTCGCAGGCGATCGACACCATCACCCCGGACCAGAACCAGGTGTTCGCCGACGGCAAGACCTCGGCCATCCTGTCGACGACCGGCTCGCTGGGCCTGATCCAGAAGGCCAACCCCAAGATCAAACCCGAGGACCTGGGTACGTTCCCCCTGCCCGGCCTGTCCGGCAAGGCGCAGCCCGTGATGCTCGGCGGTTCCGACTGGGGCATCGCCACCAAGAGTGACACCCAGGAACTGGCCCTGCAGTGGGTGAAGATCGCCGCCAGCCCGGCCGTGCAGGACAAGAACGTCTTCGGCAACGACGGCTGGATCCCGAACAGCACCGAGGGCATCCAGGCCGCCCAGCCCAGCCTCGACGAGCAGAAGAAGGGCTTCTTCACCGCCGCCCTGAACTCCAAGGCCACCCCGGCCGCCGCGCAGTGGCCCACCCTGGAGGGCGACAAGAGCATCAACCAGGTGTTCTCCGCGATCGCCTCCGGCGCCAAGTCGCCCGCCGACGCCGGCAAGGAGTTCGACTCGCACCTGGAGACCACCCTCAACGGCGGCAAGTGACCGTCGTGCCCGTCACCACCACGGTTCGTGATGCGGCCGGCGCCCCGCCGGCCGCATCGGCCCCGCCCGGCCCGGGGTCCCGCCGCCGGCGCACCCGCGCGCCGCTGTGGCTGCTGAGCCCCGCGGGCCTGGTGCTCGCCGTCGTGACGCTCGCGCCGATCGGCTTCCTGCTGTTCACCTCGTTCACCGACTACAACCAGCGGACGCTGTTCACCGGCACGTACCACTACGTCGGCATCGACCAGTACACCGAGCTGCTGGCCGACAGCGCGTTCTGGATGTCGCTGGTCCGCACGGTGCTGTTCACCGCGGCCATGGTGGCCGGCAGCGTGCTGATCGGGATGGGCGTCTCGCACCTGCTCACCCGGCTCGGCCGGGCGATGCGGTACGCGGTCACCGTGGTGCTCATCGTGGCCTGGGCGATGCCGAACGTGGCCTCGTCCCTGGTCTGGAACTGGCTCTTCCAGCCCGGGTACGGCGTGGTCAACTGGTTCCTCGACCAGCTCCGCGTCTTCGGGGACACCACCGACCTGAACTGGGCACAGGACCCGGCTCGTGCGTACGCGAGCATCTGGCTCCTGATCGTCTGGCAGGCGGTGCCGTTCATCGCGCTGACCGTGAACGCCGCTGAGACGCAGGTGCCGCAGGAGTACAAGGAGGCGGCGCGGCTCGACGGCGCCACCGAGCTCGCGGTCTACCGGATCGTCACGCTCAACCACATCCGGCCGACCCTGCTGCTGGTCACCATCCTGTCGGTGATCTGGGACTACAACGTCTTCAACCAGATCTGGCTGATCTCCCGGGGCGGTCCCGGCGACGCCACCTCGACGCTCGGCGTCTACACCTACAAGACGGCGTTCGTCGGCTTCCACATCGGACAGGGCGCGGCCATCTCGGTCGTCACCACGCTGCTGCTGCTCGGGCTGACCGCCGTCTACATCCGCCGCCTGCTGCGATCGGGGGAGGACCTCTGATGCCACGCCGACGCCGGCTGGTCAACACCATCGCGGTGCTCTTCTGCCTCGTGTGGATCTTCCCGGTCTACTGGATGGTCAACACGGCGTTCAAGCCGCGCCCCGAAGTCATGACCGCCACCCCGCACTTCGTGCCTGAACACCCGACCCTGAGCAACTTCGTCACCGCGGTCACCCAGGACCAGTTCCTCGTCAACCTGCGCAACAGCGTGATCGTGGTGGCCTGCACCGTGGCCTTCTCGATCGTGCTGGGCATCTTCGCGGCCGCGGCGCTGTCCCGGTTCCGGTTCGGCGGCCGGCGCACCATCATGGTCGTCATCCTGGCCGTGCAGATGCTGCCCGGCACCGCGCTGCTGATCCCGATGTTCGTCATGTTCAACGGCCTCGACCTGCTCGGGACGTACCTGGCGCTGGTCCTGGCCTACGTCGCGACGGTGCTGCCGTTCTCGATCTGGGTGATGCGCGGGTTCTTCGTGGCCATCCCGGTGGAGATCGAGGAGGCCGCGCACATCGACGGGGCCACCACCTGGGGCGTGCTCACCCGGGTGCTGTTCCCGCTGGTCGCCCCGGGCGTCATCGCGACCGGCATCTTCTCGTTCATCGCCGCCTGGAACGACTACCTGTTCGCCTACACGTTCATGCAGGACCAGAGCCGCTACACGCTGCCGGTGTGGCTGGCCTCGTTCACCAACCCGTACACCGGCACCGACTTCGGCGGGCAGATGGCCGCCTCGGTCCTGTTCTCCCTGCCGGTCATCGTCTTCTTCCTGATCATCCAGCGCAACCTCGTCGCCGGGATGTCCGCCGGCGCCGTGAAGGGCTAGGTTCCACCTTGTTGATCCCGCGCCCGCTCTCCATCGAGGCATGCGACGGAGAGCTAGTCCTGGACCACGACACCACCGTTTCCGCTCCTGACCAGCTCGGCGGCGTCCTCGCCTGGCTGCAGCAGGCGCTGCGCCCCGCTACGGGCCTACCGCTATGTGCTGATAAATCGGGCAACGTACTTCTTTATCTGTCCGACGATCTTGGCCCCGAGGCCTACCGGCTGCAAGTCACCGCGAACCAGGTGACCATCGAAGGGGGGACCGCGGCCGGCGTCTTCTACGGCTGCCAGGCCCTGCTCCAGCTGCTGCCACCGGAGATCTACCGGCGCTCGCACGTGGCCGGGCAGCGCTGGGCGATTCCGGCCGTGCGGATCGTGGACGAGCCGCGGTTCGGCTGGCGGGGGGCGATGCTCGACGTCGCCCGGCACTTCATGCCCAAGCACGACGTGCTGCGCTTCATCGACCTGATGGCGCTGCACCGGCTCAACACGCTGCACTGGCACCTGACCGACGACCAGGGCTGGCGGCTGGAGATCAAGCGGTATCCGCGGCTCACCGAGGTCGGCGCGTGGCGACGGGAGAGCCAGGTCGGTGCGGTGCGTACCGCGCCCGGCGACGGCCGGCCGCACGGCGGGTTCTACACCCAGGAGGACGTCCGGGAGATCGTCGCCTACGCGGCGGAGCGCTTCATCACCGTGGTGCCGGAGATCGAGAGTCCGGGGCACGTGCGGGCCGCCCTGGCCGCTTACCCGGAGCTGGGGGTGACCGGACGGCCCGTCGAGGTCTGGACGCGCTGGGGCATCAGCACCGACGTGCTCAACGCCGAGGAGTCCACGGTCGACTTCTTCACCGGCGTGCTGGACGAGGTCATGGAGCTGTTCCCGTCCCGCTGGATCGGCGTCGGCGGCGACGAGTGCCCGCGCGACCAGTGGCGGGCCGACGAGCGTACCGGCCGGCGGATGGCCGAGCTCGGCCTGACCGGCGCGGAGCAGCTTCAGTCCTGGTTCATCGGGCGGCTCGACGCCCACCTGACCGCGGCCGGCCGGCGGCTGTTCGGCTGGGACGAGATCCTCGAGGGCGACCTCGGGCCGTCCGCCACCGTCGCGTCCTGGCGCGGCATGACCGGCGCGGTCGCCGCCGCCCGCCGCGGTCACGACGTGGTCGCCTGCCCCGACGACCTGGTCTACCTCGATTACCGCCAGTCCGAGTCGCCGGACGAGCCGATCCCGGTCGCCATCCCGCTGACCCTGCGCGACGTCTACGCGTTCGAGCCGGTCCCCGCCCAGCTCACCCCGGAGCAGGCCCGGCACGTGCTCGGCGGCCAGGCCAACATCTGGACCGAGCACGCCGACTCGCCGCGCGCCGTCGACTACCTCGCCTTCCCGCGCCTGTGCGCGGTGGCCGAGGTGCTCTGGACCACCGGCGAGCGGGACTTCGCCGAGTTCGAGGCCCGCCTTGACCGGCACCTGGCCCGCCTCGACGCGCTCGGGGTCGAGTACCGCCGCGCCGACGGACCGCTGCCCTGGCAGAAGCGGCCCGGCGTACCCGGCCGCCCGCAGACCCGCCAGCAGCGCACCGTGCACATCGCCCACCTCGTCGCGAACATCAGCCAGACGTGAGGACCCCATGTCGCAGCAAGCCTTCGCTCGTGACCGGCGGGCACTGCTCGTCGGCGCCTCCAGCGCCTTCACCGCGTTCCTGACCGGCGCGATGCTGCCCAGCCCGAGCTGGGCGGCGTCACCGGCCTGGATGCGCGGCGCGAGCACCACCGCCGTCCGCAAGGCCTTCGACTTCCTCGACACCAAGTTCGACGAGTACGGCGCCGGTGACGCGTTGCGGGTTCCGCGCAGTTACACCGGTGGCTTCTTCGAGACCTTCATCAGTTCTTTTCTGTACGACGACGCACTGATCATCATGGCCTGGCTGGCGCGGGGGACCGCCGAGGACGTCCGGCGCGCCACCGTGCTCGGTGACACGCTGCTCCACGTCCAGCGGCACGACCCGATCGGGGACGGGCGTACCCGGGCCTCCTACCAGGCGGACAGTCTGGAGATCGGCTCACCGGCGGCGTACACCGGCAACCAGGCCTGGGTGGGTATGGCGCTCGTCCACCTGTACGCGCACACCGGGAAGCGCCGGTTCCTGACCGGGGCCCTGCGGGAGGCGGCCTGGATCCAGGAACACACCTGGGACGGCGTCCGCGCGCCGTACGGCTACACCGGTGGCCGGTCCGCCGCCGACCAGCCGCTCACCTTCAAGGCGACCGAGCACAACATCGACGTCGGCGCGTTCTTCGCGATGCTCGCCCGGCTCACCGGCGACCGCGTGTGGCGGGCCCGGGCCCGGGCGGCGTTCGGCTTCGTCGCCGCCATGCGGGACCGGGCGGGCGGCCACCTGTGGACCGGCACCGACCCGGACGGTGTCACCACCAACCGCAACCCGATCCCGGAGGACGTGCAGACCTGGGCGTACCTGGCCACGCTGGACGATCGGTACCGCCGGTCGGTGACGTGGGTGCTGGACCAGCTGGCCGCGCGGGACGCGGGGATCTCCGGGGTGAGCTTCAGCAACACCGACGTCAGCAAGGTGTGGCTGGAGGGCACGGCGCACACGGCGCTGGCCCTGCGGGTCCGGGAGGCCAAGGGCGACGATCTGCTCGCGCGGCGGCAACTATGGAACATCCAGCAGGCGCAGGCCACCACGCCGGTGGGAGACGGGCGTGGCATCCCGGCGGCGTCCAGCGACGGCCTCGACACCGGGTTCGGCGACCTCTATTACGCCAGCCCGCACACCGGCGCCACGGCCTGGTTCCTGCTCGCCGCCCTCACCAGCAATCCGTTCCGGCTGTAGTGAGGGGAACGGTCCTATCGCAGTTCGAGCTGGACGCCTTCGTGGCGGAGGTAACCGACCAGATCGTCGAAGGTGACGGCGGGGCGTAAGGTCATCCGGTCGTAACCCGGCACCAGATGGGTGCGAGCGACCTCGGCGTCGTGCCAGATCAGCCGGAAACCGGGGGTGGCGCCGCCGTCCCCGGTGGCCGCGTTCTCGTGCAGCCAGAACAGATCGCCGCCGAACGAGCCGCCCGGCCCGTTGATCGCCTCGCCGAGCGCGCAGTAGAAGGCGTCGACATCGGTGATGTGCCGGCCGTCCAGGTGGTAGACGGTCCCCGCGGGCTTGTCCGGAGTGCGGATGCGGTGCATCGCGGCGGCGTTGATCCACAGCCGGCGGTCGCCGCGGCCGAGCGCGGCCCACCGGTTGCGCTCGGCCGGACCACCGGCCCGCCACATGTCGAAGATCGGGCGGTCACCGGCGGCCAGCGGCTCGGGGATCCGCGCGTCGAGCTCGACGTCGACCAGGCCGTCGCCGAGCGTGGACGGGCGGGTGGACAGGACGGTGCCGAACACCCGATGCTCCCAGGACATCTCGTGCACCGTGCCGTCGACCCGGACGTGCGCCAACTCGGCCCTGATCAGCCCGCTGAGCCCGGGACGGCAGCCCCGCAGGGTGACCGGCGGACCCGGCGGCCAGACCGCCGGCCGCTCGTGGAACAGCCCGACGATGTCCCGGCACCCGCCGACCGGCGCATCGCCGCTGTGCAAGCGATAACCCGTGACAGCGGGTGCGACGGTGCCGTTCTGGTTGTTCTCGTCGTCGTGCCGATGGCCGTCGAGCTCGACGTCGACGAGACCGGATCCGTCCGCGGCCGGCCGGTGCCCGACGACACGGACGTCGAGCAGCTCCTCCATCGTGTAGGCGCACTCCCGGCACACGGGCGGGCAGGGATCGTGGACGCCGTCGACGATCACGGTGCCCAGCCAGTCCGGCCCGGTGCCGTCGATCGCGGCACGCAGGGCTCCGGACGGGGTGCAGCTCACCAGGGTGTATCGCTCGTAGAGCGGCTCGGCGGGAAAGACGCGATCGGTGAAGAGACCGTCGATCTCGATGCAGTCGGTGAGGGTGGCACCGGACGACTCGTCGAACAGGCGCCACCGCGGCGGGATGGGCACGCGCCGACCTTAACCGACCGGTCACCCCGCCGCCGCTCGCGCCGCGGTCGCCGGTCGTACGGTGAGGAAAGTGATCAGGACGCACAGCAGGTAGAGGCCGACCGCGATCGCGAAGCCGGCGAGGTAGCCGGTGGTCAGCGCCTCCCGCATGGTGTGTCCGCCGGCGGCGGCGTGCCGGGTCGTGGTGGCCGCCACGGTGGCCAGCACGGCCAGCCCGAGCGCGCCGCCGACCTGCCCACCGGCGGTCAGCATCGCCGACCCGATGCCCGCCTCGGAACTGTCGATGCCGCGCACGCCGATGCTGGTGGCGGTGGTGGCGACGATCCCGATCCCGGCGCCGGTGACCACCGACGCCGGGATCAGCACGGTGAAGATGCTGGAGTCCGGTGTGAGCAGGCACAGCCACCCGGTGCCGGCCGCCGCGACCAGCAGGCCGGCCGACAGCGCGGCACGTTCCGGGAGGCGGCTCAGCAGACGGGGGCCGATGCCGCCCGCCCCGAGGCCGGAGCCGACGGCGAACGGCAGATACATCAGGCCGGTCCGCAGTGCCGAATACCCCAGGACGTCCTGCATGTAGAGGGTCAGGAAGAAGTACGTGGTGAACATGCCGGCGGACTGGATGAAGGTGACGACGTTCGCACCGACCCGGCCGGGGTCGGTGAGCACCTCGCGCGGGATCATCGGCGCCGGGCTGGTCCGCTGCGCGATCACGAACAGGATCAGCAGGACGACCGCACCGGCGAGGCACGCGGTCACGATGGCGTCACTCCAGCCGTGCTCACCGACCCGGTTCACGCCGAAGATCAGCGCGCCGACCCCGAGCGTGCCGGCGAGCGCGCCCGGGATGTCGATCCGGATCCGTTCCAGCGCGGGCTCCACCAGCCGGCCGACGCCCAGCAGGATGGCGAGCACGATCGGGACGTTGACGAACAGCACCCAGCGCCAGCCGACGTAGGTGGTCAGCACCCCGCCGGCGAGCAGGCCCAGCACCGCCGCGAGCGCGGTCGCGGCGCCGTACAGGCCGAGCGCCTTGGACCGCGCCCTGCCCTCGGGGAACGTGCTGACCAGCAGCGACAGCGCGCCGGGCGTGGCCAGTGCGGCGCCGATGCCCTGCACGGCACGGCAGGCGATCAGCGTGGCGCCGTCGGTGGCGAGCCCGCCGGCCAGCGAGGCCGCGCCGAAGAGCACCAGCCCCACCCGGAACACGCTCTTGCGGCCGTAACGGTCGCCGGCGCGCCCGGCGACGAGCATCAGTCCACCGAAGGTCAGCGCGTAGGAATTGATCACCCAGTTCAGGTTCGAGAGGGTGATGTGCAGCGAGTTCTGGATGCTCGGCAGGGCGACGATCATGATCGTGCCGTCCAGCACGACGATGAACCGGGCCAGGGCGATGACGAAGGTGGCGACGCCGAGCCCGCGGCCGGCGACGTCGTGCGACTGCTCCTGCTGGTACATGGGGCGCTTCCCTTCGGAGATGTTGGCGACACCAACAAACTGGTAGGGTGTGCGGATGCCGATCGACCATCCGCCGAGCCGCAGTCCCGCCCGCATCGAGGACCGTCCGACCTGGCTGGTCAGCCGGCTCTACGCGCGGTCGTCCGCACTGCTCGCCGCGGGGTTCGAGGCGCACGGCGAGGGCCTGCGCAGCTATCACTACCGGCTGCTGGCCGCGCTGGAGGAGTGGGGCCCGGCGAGCCAGGCCGACCTGGGCCGGGCGGCCGGGATCGACCGCAGCGACGTCACGGCGGCGCTGTCCGAGCTCGAGTCACGCCGGCTCGTCGAGCGGTCGGCCGACCCCGGCCACGGACGTCGCAAGATCGTCACCATCACCCCGGCCGGGGTGGCGCGGCTCCTGGAGCTCGACGGCGTCATCGACGAGGTGCAGGAGCGGGTGCTGCGGCCCCTCACGGCCGCCCAGCGCCGCCAGTTCGTCGCCCTGATGGCGAGACTTCTCGCCGGTGGGGACGAGCGGGCGGGCTGATCCGGCACGAGGGGTCAGGTGCTGTGCGTCGTCACCGGGCGGACGGGTGGGAGCGCGGAGGGCCGGTCCGGGTCGCCGGTGGGGACCAGGCGGGTCACCGCGGCCGGCATGGCGCCCACCGTGAAGGCGTGCACGGCCGGCCCGACGGACGCGGTGAGGAAGGACGCCACGCCCGGCACCTCGGCGGGGAGGGTCACGGCGTGCTGCCCCGGGTCGAGCAGGGCGTCGAGCAGGCGCATCGAGGTGCTCTTCGGCTCGGGTGGGGTGAGCGACGTGGCCCACCAGGCCTCGGCCACCACGCGCACCGGCTTCCGCAGAGTGAGCCGCAGGGTTCTGGCTGGCGCGTCGTAGCCGACCACTTCGCCGGCTCCGGTGGTGGACGTGACGCCCTCGACCTGGGCGGCGATGAGACCGGGAATCCCGGCGAGTCCCTGCACGAAGGTGACCCGGTCGTTGACCTTGGCGATCTCCTCGCGCAGGTGCTGTTTGGTGTGCGGCGGGACCATGCCGCCGAAGACGACCACGTCGACGGCGGCGGCGTCGTAGTCGGTCAGCACGTCGTCGAACTGGTTGGTCGCATCCGCGTGGAAGCCCTTGCCGCGCAGGATGCCGGCGGTTTCGAGGATCACGGTCGGGCTCCGGCCGATGATCAGGATCCGGTCGGGTCTGCTGTTGGCTGCGGTGGTCACGGGTGGCCTCCCCGATGCCGATAATGTTGGTGTGGCCAACATAGCAATTGTTGGCTGCACCAACAAGAGGGACCGCGGGCCGGCTTGCGGCGGGCGGCGGCTTCCGGTGCCGCCTGTTTCGGTACGCCGATGGGCGGGACGGCTGCTCCGGGCGTACCCGAAATGATCGTCGTCGTTATGATCTTGCGATCGGCGGCGCGGCTGCCACGCGTGCGATTGTCCGGAAGGGTGTTGACGATGGGCTCTGCTGCCCGCGGGAGGATCCCCCGCACCGTGCCGGCACTGCTCGCTGCCTCGCTGGTGCTCGTCGCCTGCAGAGCCCCGGATGCGACCCCCGCGACGGCGGGCCCCTCCGCCCCGGCCGTCGTCTCCGCGACGGCCGCGACGGCGTCGGCCGTGCCGTCCGCGGTGCCGTCGGCCACCCCCTCCGTCGCGCCGGTCAGGCCGTCGATCAGCAAGGCGGGGCTCGCCTACTTCTTCACCGTCGCACTCCGGTCGCAGTACGGAACGGACGCCGACGTCGCCACCATGTGGGTCCAGCCCGAGGTCACCGTGCGGGTTCACGGCGGCACCAAGCGGAGCAGGAGCTGCCTGAACAAGGTGGTCGCCGACTTCAACGCGCTGACCGCGACGACGGATCTGACGCTGACCGGCGGTACGCCCGACATCGAATTCTACTTCGCACCCGTGACGAAGTTCCGTTCCATCGAGCCGCACTACGTCCCGGGCAACGACGGCTTCTTCTACGTGCACTGGTCGAGCGGGTTCGAGATGACCAGCGGCACCGTCATGATCCGTTCCACCGGCATCGGGGAGAGGGCCCGCTGTCACCTGATCCGCGCGGAACTGACCCGGGCGATGGGGATGGCCAACAACTCCGGCAAGTATCCGGACAGCATCTTCTACGGCCGGTACTCGACGCCGACGCGGTACTCGTCGCTGGACAAGGAGGTCATCCGGCTGCTGTACAGCGGAGCGGTGCACCCCGGCGACGACAAGAAGTCGATCACGCGAGCGGTGACCGTCAGGTGATTCCGCTTCAGGGCCTCACAGCCGGGACCTCAGCACGTCGACCTCGCAGCCGGGCGCGAACGGGTCGAAGCCGTGCGCGATCAGCCAGCGGATGATCAGCAGGCTTCGCAGCGACCACCAGGCGCGGATCACGTCGCGGTCGGCGTCGGCACCGTAGCCGGCGAGCACGTCGTCGAGGTGCTCCTCGTGGCCGTGCGTGAAGGTGGCCAGGTCGGCCAGAGCGTCACCCTGACCGGCCTCGGACCAGTCGATGATGCCGGTGACCTGGTCGCCGTCGACGAAGACGTGCGCGATCTGCAGGTCGCCGTGGGTGAACGCCGGCGTCCACGGCCGGAGCGCGGCCTCGGCGATGCGCCGGTTGCGGTCGACGAGATCGGCGGGCAGGAGGCCGCTCGTCACCAGCGCCGCGCACTCCTCGGCGAGCAACGCCGTCAGGGTGTCGATGCTGCGGCCGGCCTGGCCGAGCCAGGGTGGCGGCGGCGCGTCGTGCAGTTTCCGGATGGCCGCGCCCGCCGCGGCCCAGGCCGCGGGCGACCCGGTCGACGGCGCGCCGAGGCGCCCCAGCGTCGTCCCGGGCACGGCGGTGATCGCGAGCACGGGCGGCCGGCGCCACAGCACCCGCGGGACCGGCACCGGCGCGAGCGCCATCGCCGCGACCTCGGCGTCGATGCGCGCCTGATCGGTGTCCACCTTGAGGAAGACGTCACCGACCCGCAGCGTCGCCCGTTCGGCGTGGGCGACGACGACCTCGATCCCCTCCACGACAGTCAGCTGATCTGGATCGCTTCGATCGGCTCGCCGATCTCCCGTTCGAGCTGGGCGACGACGGCGGCGACGAAGCGCGTGGCCTCGTCCTCCGGCATCGGCCCCTCGAACGACACCTGCCACCCGACCGGCTCGCCGGAGAACTCGACCACGGTGTCGCCGCACCTCAACCGGTGATGCCCCCAGCCCGGCGCGGCCTCGCAGGTCCAGCCGGCCGGCGTCAGCACCTCGGCGAGCCGATCCCGATGGACGGAGGGCCACCCGTGGTCGTCCCGGTTCCGGACGAGAAACTCGATCATGCCGATCATGATGCCAAGCACATCGTCACCGGTCTGCGCATTATCAGCGGCGCCCACAGTCGATACTGGGTCATGGCTGCTCGCTATCCGGACCGCTGCTGGCTGAGCCCGCACGTCCGCGTCGGGCCGTCGGCCATCGAGGGCCAGGGGTTGTTCGCGCTCGCCGATCTCGCCGAGGGGGAGACCGTTCTGCGGCTGGGTGGGCAAGAGATCGACGACGCGGGGCTGGCCGCGCTCACCCCGCCCTACAGCAGCCTCACCGTCGAGGACGGGGTGCACCTGCTGATCGACCCCGGACACCCGGTTCGCTATGGCAACCACTCCTGCGACCCGAACCTCTGGCACGCCGACGCGGTCACCGTCGTCGCCCGCCGGGCCGTCACCGCGGGCGAGGAACTGACGATCGACTATGCCACCCACACCGGCGCGGAGACCTGGGCCATGCCGTGCCGGTGCGGGAGCCCGGCCTGCCGGGGGACCGTCACCGGCCGGGATTGGCGACTGCCCGGGCTGCGGCTCGCCTACGGCACCCACTGGAGCCCGGCCCTGCTCAAACGCATCGACCACCTCAGCCGGTGAGAGCGGTCCCGCCCTCACCGGCTGAGGTGGGTCAGCACTGCCCGTCGGCGAGCACGTAGTAGTTCGGGCCGGTCTGGCGCAGGGTGTGGGTGGTGAAGGTGTTCCACAGTCCCATCGCCTGGCCGGAGCCGTTGGCGAACGTGTTGCCGCCGGACTGGGTGGCCCGCCCCGCGGTGGTGTGGGCATAGTTGCTGGCCGTGAAGCATGGCTGGGCGGTCGGCGTCGCGGACGGGGTCGGCGAGGCCGACGGGGCCGGCGACGGGGACGAGGCGCCGCCCGCGAGCCCCCACGACTGGGCGATGTAGTACGACGAGCAGATCGACGCCAGATAATAGGACCCGGTCGCCCCGCACTGGTTCTCGGCGCTGCCCGGCGCCACCGGCGTGCCGTGCGCGATCCCCTGCACCCGATACAGCGACACCGCGGCCTTCCCGGCGCCGTCGTGGTAATACTCGACCGTGGTCGACCCCGGCAGCGTCGCGCTCGACGACGCGGTCTGCGAGACGCCCCACACGTTTGTCCACTGGTCCCGCAGCTCGGTGGCGTTGGCCGGCACGACGGTCGTATCCGAGGTTCCGTACCAGACACCGACCCGCGGCCACGGACCGGTGTAACCCGGGTTTGCGGCGCGGACCAGGTCACCCCACTGCTTCGGTGTCTTGCTCTGCGCCTGATATTGGCAGACCGTCCCGCAGTTGTACGGCAGGCCGGCGATCACCGCGCCACCGGCGAAGACGTCCGGGTACGCGGCCAGCATCACCGCGGTCATCGCGCCACCGGCGGACAGCCCGGTGACGTAGACCCGCTTCGCGTCCGAGCCGTACGTCGTAATCGCGTAGTCGACCATCTGCTTGATCGACAGCGCCTCGCCCTGGCCTCGCGCGATGTCGCCCGCGGTGAACCAGTTGAAGCAGGACAGCGAGTTGTTCGACGAGGTCTGCTCGGGGAAGACCACCGTCGCCTGGTAGAGGTCGGCGTACTTGGGCCAGCCGGAGTGGCTGTAATAGTCGGAGGCGCTCTGCGTGCACCCGTGCAGGGCCACGACCAGCGGCCGGCCGGTGGCCAGCCCGGCCGGGACGTACGAGTACATGCGCAACGCGCCCGGGTTGCTGCCGAACGAGCCGACCTGGGTCAGGGTGGCGGCCGCGTTCGCGGGGGAGAACGGGGACATGGCGAGGCCGGCGACGGCCAGCACCGCGGCGAGCAGTGCGAGCCACAACCTACGGGGATTCATGACGCGGACGTTACGTTCCTGTTAATCCCCAGCCCATGTGGAGGCCCGCCACAACGGGGTATCGGAAAGTGTTGATGACTGAGGGTGAATGTGTTCGGCGAACCTCGGCGCAGGGTGCACCATGTCAAAGGACGAAGGGAGGCCGATGCCCGGCCGCGTTGCTGTCGAGCGCGCCGAGATGCGGTCCCATGATCTCGGCGAGGTGCACGAACTGCTGTGCCGGCGCTACGTCGACCACCGGCCCCGGATTCTCGGCCGGCCGGACGAGTTCCTGTTCAGCTCGGCGTCGGCGTGGGCCGGCGGGCTGACCGTGGACCACCTGTTCTACGGCGCCACGATGGCGATCACGGCGGACCCGTTCGACACGGTCGTGGTGGTCAGCATGCTCGACGGCCGGCTCGACGTGACCGCCGGCGACGCGCACCACCGGATCGGGCGCGGCGGCACGCTGATGTACCTGCCCGGCGTCCCGCTCGACGTGCGGATGGACCGGATGAGGTACCAGGTGCTCCAGTTCCCGCTCACGGCGGCCGTGCAGGCCGCGAGCCGGTCCGGGATCCACCCGTCCGACGTCCGGTTCGACGGGATGGCACCGATCTCGCCCGCGGCGAACCGGCACTGGCTGGCCACGATGGCCTACGTGTCCCGGCTGTTCGCCGGTCCGGAGCCGGCCGCCGAGCACCCGCTGGTGCTGGCCGCGGCCCTCGAGGCGGCCTCGGCGGCCACCGTCGCCACCTTCCCGAACACGACGATGACCATGGATTACGCCGGCGGTCCCGGGCGGATCGGGCCGGCCTCGCTGCGGCGCGCGGTGGCCTACATCGACGCGCACGCGGGCCAGCCGATCACGCTGGAGCAGATCGCGGCGGCCGCGGGCGTGTCGGTGCGCGGCCTGCAAGCGGTGTTCCGCCGGCACCGGGACACCACCCCGATGGCCTACCTGCGCCGGGTCCGGATGGAGGGGGCGCACCGGGACCTGGTCGCCGGGGACCCGGCCCGCGGCGACACGGTCGCCGGGATCGCCCGTCGCTGGGGTTTCGCGGCGCCGGGGCGGTTCGCCGTGGAATACCGTGCGCTGTTCGGGCGCGCTCCCCGTCGTACGTTAAGTGATTGACAAAGCCCGCAACGGGCCTCGTACCGGAGGCGCCGGTGGATACGCAACTTTCTGCCCGGCCATGGCCGGCCGCCGCCACGGCCGGCCACCCGCTCAGCCGTGCACCTGTACGGAACCCGCGTCCAGCGGCTGCGGATCGGCGATGTCGAGGTCGTAGTCACCGGCCGGGCGGTTGTCGTAGAGGGTTCCGGCTCCCGGGTGGTCGCCGGCCGAGAGGGGCCAGACCACCAGGCGCAACCGGTCCGGGTCGTCGTAGCCGTACGCCACGAAGCCGTATCCGGCCTCGCCGTTCACCGTACCGACGCCCTTGACCGCAGCCTTGCCGTCCGGTGTGACGACCAGCCATTCGAGGGCGGTGGACGCCAGGTCGAACCGGCCGTTCTGCAGTCGGGCGGCCACCTTGCCACCGCCGGGAACCGGGCCGCTGTCGCCGGGCTTGTACTTCGGGTTGAGCGTGACGTGCAACCGGTCGGTGAGCGCCGGTTCGGCGGTGAGTGCCCCGGCCGGTGAGTTCAGCCAGCCGCCGGTGGTGATGAAGCCGCCGTCCGGGTCGTAGACGACGATCATCGTGTGATCGGTCCCGCTGTCGCTGTCGTCGTCGGTGATGGTCACCGCGATCGTGTCCATCCCGGCGTGCGCGTAGGTGTGCGCTCGGTCGCAGCTGTCCCCCGTGGCCGGGTACCGGTCCTCGGTGCCGTCGTCCCAGCGCACCACACAGGTCTGTGTGTCGTTGCTGCCCGGATCGGTGTAAGGCGCGGTGAGCTGGACGGGGCTGCTGGTGCGGTGCGTGGACCATGGCTCGGGCGTCAGGCCTGCCTCCGCGGCGCGCGGTGCGAAGTCGGGTAGCGGGCGCCGGATCCGGGGACCGACATTGCGGACCTCGGCCGACAACTCGTCGCTGACCGGCATGTTGACGCCGTCGTCGGCGGTCAGGGTGACCGTGAAGGTGCCGTCGTCGTTGCAGGTGAAGGTCGTGGACGTGCCGTCCGGGTTGCTGAAGGTGCAGGACGTGCCCGGGTCGACCGGTCCGTTCGCCGCGTAGCTCCAGTGCACCACCGGCGGGCCCTGCGCGTCGTCGGCCCTTCCTTCGAGGTGTATCTCGGCGCCCTCGTAGCCGATCAGGTCCTCGCCCGCATACACCTCCGGCGGCGTGTCCCGGCCGGGCTCGTCCGCGATCGGCCCGTCCACCACGGTCACCCAGAACTTGTCCCCGTCGATCACCCGGTTGGCGAGGTAGAAGTTCTGGAGGCGGGTGCCGCCCTTGCTGTTCTCTCCGAGCGGCACGTGCCCGACCGCGGTCCTGGCCCGGCCGATCTCGTTGGCGCCTTGGTAGGTGGACTGGTACGGGTACTCGTCGCAGGAGTCGTTCGGGACGGCCGGGTCCTTGACGAAGTTGCCGCAGCTCGCCTGGTAGTTCTTGGCCTTGCGGTCCTTGTCCGCCATGCGCTGCAGCGGCTGCGGGTCGAGTCCGATATGCCGGGCGCCGTAGTGGTCCGGCGTGGTCAGTTGGGCCTCCTCGACAAACTCGGCGTGCCGCCGGTGGTCGGAGGTGGCGGCCTTACTGAGCACCAGTTCGGGCTGGACCTCGTCGAAGACGCAACCGCCGTCCGACGGGGTCTCCGGTAGTTCCCGTTCGCACCGGTGCTTGTAGTCGAGTTCGGTCCAGGCCTTGGTGTTGCCGGTCTCCAGGTGCAGGAAGTTCAGGTCGGTGTCGGCGGAGGTGTACGTCCGCTCGTCGGCCAGCCCGGTGCTGCTCATGTCCCAGGAACCGCGCAGCCACATTCCGCGTTCCAGCCGGATCAGGCGTTTCACCTCGGGGATGCTCTCGGTGCAGCCAAGACTGCACCAGCCCTGCGCGTTCAGGTAGGTGCTCATCACCGCGAGGCCGCTCACGTCGGCGACGTACATCTGGATGTTGTGGGTCCACGTCCGCTGCTTGTTGGACAGCTCCTCCCACTCCCAGTAGTTGAGCAGGACCTCGCCCACCACCTGGTTCGACGGGCGCTGGTAGACGTAGAACAGGTAGGTGTCGACGTGGCACTCGCGCATGCGCAGGTGGGTCTCCAGCTGGTCGATCTTGCACCAGCGCGGGACCGGCCCGTTGCCGAGGTTCCAGTCGGCGGCGGCGAGCGCGGTGATACCCGGGGACGCGGCGGCCGGCGGCGAGGCCGGTACCGCGCCGGGCACCCGGCGGACGCATCCGACCTTTTCCTCCCCGTTCGCCGGCCGGGCCAGGACCTCGTCGCAGTCCGCGAAGGTGCCACGGGCCGGTGCGGTCCGCTCCGCCGGCATGACGATCTCGGCGGGCCGCCGCTCCCGCAGGGCTTCGAGGTCGGGTGTACCGGTGACGACGGCCGTGCCGCCGGTCGGTGCCGGGTCGTCCGCTCGGGCCGCGACCGGCGTGAGTGTCACGGCCATCACCGCCGCGATGACCACGAACAGACGTCTTATCCGACGATTCATGTAAATCCCCCCGCGCAACGCAACAATCGAAGACTGTCACTGGACGCGGTGATGATCGCGTTGTGTCCCCGGGGCGGCAAGACCGCGCACGATCCGCGCGGGAACGGTCACGTCCGCACAAATGGCGGTTCGATCCATTCCTTCACCCGGCGTGGCTCGACGTCGTCCACCGACGGCCACAGCCGGATCCGCCAGTGGTCGCCGGGGTTCGTCGAGCCGGGCCAGCCGTAGGCGACGAACCCCCGGCCGGTGATCTCCACGCAGTACCGGTCCGGCGGTACCGCGCATCGCAGCTGCGCCGAGGTCGGCGAATTCAGCAGCAGCAGGCCCTCGGGGTCGATCGAGAGGGCCGCCTCGTACCCCAGTTGCCAGTCCGCGAGGTCGCCGGCTGGCCGGGCGGTCAGCACCTCGACCCGGATCGGCATGGCGACGTTGGCCTGGTGCGGTGACAGCACCAGCACGCTCTGCCCGTCGCCGGCGACGCCCTCGCCGGCCGCCGCCCGATCGAAGAGCACGTCGTCCGGTACGCCGTCGCCCCGGCCGCCGCGGATCACGAACTGGCCGTACCACATCGCCATCTCCAGGTCGTACGCCGCAAGCGCCGTCATCCGCCCATGCTGGCACACCCCATTCCGCCCTGAGTCCAAGGGAGACGACCGTCGCCGACTAAGGCGCGGCGGCCTGGGAGCGACCGCCGCGCCGGAACGCCGGACCGTCAGGCGCTGCACGTGACCGATGGCCACGTCCAGTTGCCGTTGGTCTGGATCGTCACGCCGAAGTTGTTGCCGCTGCCGTTGGGTTTGGCGACGAGCGTCTGCGCGTTCGGGTAACTGGCCGTGATGTTCCAGGTCGCGATGACCTTGGCCGGTGACGGGATGTTCAGCGTGACGGTCCAGGCGGACGAGCCGGTGACGGCCACGTTGAGGTTGTAGCGGTCGCTCCAGGACGAGCCGGCCGAGAGCGTGGCGGTGCAGGATCCGCTCGGCGGGGGAGTGGTGCTCCCGCCGCCGCCGGTGGGCGCGACGGCCCGGCCGGTCTGCGGAGAGATCATGCCGGCGCACAGGCCCCGGCTGGCCAGGCCCTGAGCGATGCGCGGGATGGCGGCGACCGTGTTGGCCGGCCAGTCGTGCATCAGGATGATCTGGCCGTTGGTGAGCCGGCCGGCGGCCGCCACGATCGCGTCGGTGCTGGCGTTGTTCCAGTCCTGCGAGTCGACGTCCCAGATGATCTCGGTGAGGCCGTACTTCTGCTCCACCGTCTTGAGCGTCGCGTTCGTCTCCCCGTAGGGCGGGCGGAACAGTTTCGGCGTCCCGCCGCCCGCGTTCGCGATCGCCGTCTGCGTCCGGGAGATCTCCGAGTCGATGGTGGCCTGGCTCTGCTGAGTCAGGTGCGGGTGGGTGTAGCTGTGGTTGCCCACCCACATGCCCGCGTCCACCTGCGCCCGGACCAGCGCGGGGTTCGCCGCGGCGTACTGACCCTCGTTGAACATGGTGGCCCGCAGCCCGTTGTTCTTCAGCGCGGTCAGCAGGTTCTGCGTGTTCCCGGCGGTCGGGCCGTCGTCGAAGGTGAGCCCCACATAACCGTTGCAGGTGGCGGCCTGCGCCGTCGTGGTCAGGCCGACGGCCACGGCACCGGTGGCGGCAGCCGTCAGCGCGACCAGTCCCGCGATCAAGCTTCGCATGTCAAGACCCTTCTTTGCGTACGAAGGTCAGCTCGCGCTGCACGAGACTGTCGGCCAGGTCCACGTTCCGTTGGTCTGGATCGTCACACCGAAGTTGTTGCCGCTGCCGTTCGGTTTGGCGACCATCTGCTGTGCGGTCGGCCAGGTCGCCGTGGTGTTCCAGGTGGAGATGATCTTCTCGGGGGACGGCACGTTCATGGTGACGGTCCAGTTGCTGGAGCCGGAGACCGCGACGTTCAGGTTGTACCGGTCGCTCCACTGCTGCCCGGCCGACAGGGTCGCGGTGCAGCCGCCGTTACCGCCGGTCGGCGGGGAGGTGGTGGTGCCGGTGGTCGGGTTCGTGGTGCCGCCCACCGTGATGTTCGAGCTGCCGCTGCTCTGGTAGCCCTCGGTGGCCAGGATCTGGTAGTTGAACGTGCCCAGGTTCATGCCCTTCGAGGCCCAGGCGTCGAAGTGGTTGCCGGCGCTGATGGTGCCGCCGGTGCGCTTCGACTGCCGCACGCTCCAGTACTGGTAGAACGTCGCGGTGCCCTGGATCGACGGCTGGTTGACCCGCTGCGTGCGGTAGATGTCGTAGGTGCCGCCGTCACTGGTCACCGTGCCCATGAACGTGCCGGTGGGCCGGTAGGTGCCCCAGTTGTCGACGATGTAGTACTCGATCAGCGGGCTGGTGGTCCAGCCGTACAGCGTCAGGTACGCATTCCCGTTCGGGTTGAACGACCCGGAGTAGCTGACCGACCGGCGGGCGCCGGTGGCCCAGCCCTTGCCGGCCACGAAGTTGTTGATGCCGCTCCACTGGGTGCTGTACTGACCACCGTTTCCCATGGTCATGCTGACGTTGCCGCTGTCCTTCCAGAACGAGTAGTAGTAGCCGTTGTTCGTGCCGGTCTGGTTCGTGGTGATGGTGGTGTCCGCGTGGGCCGTGCCGGCCAGCATCGTGCTGGCCGCGGCGACCACCACGGCGCAGGCGGCGCCGAAGAGCAGTCTGATCCGGCCGCGGCGTGCGGGTGTTGCGGGAGCGTCGGACATTTCGGATTCCTTAGGGGAGGCCTGGGCGGGGACTCCAGGCGGGTTATCGACGGTGGGCGATCCCTGTCGACAGCGTGAGTATTGGCTCGCGCGTACACGAGTGTCAACAACTTCCGGAAATATATCGGTACTAAAGACGGGCTCTCGGGGCGAATCCTAGACGACTTAGCAGCTCACAGCGGTTTCCGGTGTCGACATTCGAAACGGCCCCTCGTAACAAACGAGAAGTTGCGAAGGCTAGTACCGAAAGTTTCGGAAATTCGATCCACCGATCGGTTGATCGGCGCGTCCATCCCGGACGGCCCGCGCGGTAGCCACCGAGTCGATTCGGGACACCGGCCCCCGGCGGCAGGCTGATGGGCATGGCGATCATCGAGGTAGACGGCCTCATCAAGCGCTACGGCGAGCACACCGCGGTCGACGGGGTCGGCTTCGCCGTCGAGCCCGGCGAGATCTTCGGCATCCTGGGCCCCAACGGGGCCGGCAAGACCACCACCGTGGAGTGCGTCGAGGGCCTGCGCAGGGCCGACGGCGGCACCATCACGGTGTGCGGCATCGACGCGCAGCACGACGGCGACCGGCTGCGCCAGGTGCTCGGCGCCCAGCTGCAGCAGAGCGAGCTGCCCGACAAGCTGACGGTCGGCGAGGCGATGGAGCTGTACAGCTCGTTCTATCGCGAGCCGGCCGACTGGCGGGAGCTGATCGACACCCTCGACCTGACCGGCAAGCTCGGCGCGCAGTTCCGCAAGCTGTCCGGCGGCCAGAAACAGCGGCTGTCGATCGCGCTCGCCCTGGTCGGCAACCCGCAGGTGGCCGTGCTCGACGAGGTCACCACCGGCCTCGACCCGCAGGCCCGCCGCGACGCCTGGGAGCTGATCGAGCGGATCCGGGCGCGAGGCGTGACCATCCTGCTGGTCACCCACTTCATGGAGGAGGCCGAGCGGCTCTGCGACCGGCTCGCGGTGATCGACGCCGGCCGGCTGGTCGCCGTGGACACCCCGGCCGGGCTGATCGCCCGGGTCGACGACCGGCGGCGGATCCGGTTCCGGCCGTCCGCGCCGCTGGACCACGCCCTGCTCACCGCGCTGCCCGAGGTCGTCTCGGTGCAACGGGCCGGCCACCAGCTGGTGGTGACCGGCACCGGCAACGTGCTGCTCGCCGTCACCGGCGTGCTGGCCCGGGAACAGATCACCGCCGGTGACCTGCGGGTCGAGCAGACCACTCTCGACGACGCGTTCGTCGCACTCACCGGCCGCTGAGGGGAATCCGACATGTCCGCACTGACCAGACTCACCGTCACCGAGACCAAGCTGTTCCTTCGCGAGCCGATCGTGGTGTTCTTCGCGGTCACCTTCGCCCCGCTGCTGCTGACCATCCTCGGCCTGGTGCCGTCGATGCGCGAGCCGGTCGCCGAGCTCGGCGGCCTGCGGATGATCGACGTGTACCTGCCGATCATCGTGGCCATGGGCATCGCCCTGTTCGCCCTCAGCGGCCTGTCCCAACTGTTCGCCTCCTATCGGGAGAAGGGCGTGCTGCGCCGGCTGCGGACCACCCCGGTCCAGCCGGTTGTCATGATCGGGGCGCAACTGCTGATGGCCACCGTCTTCTCGGTGCTCACCATGCTCGTGATGCTGGCCATCGGGCGGCTGGCCTTCGACGTTTCGCTGCCCGGCCAGGTGGCCGCCTACCTGCTCACCTATCTGCTGGTGGCCCTCGCCCTGTTCGCGATCGGCCTGCTGGTCGCCGCAGTGGCGCCGACCGCCCGCAGCGCCGGCGCCATCGGCTCCCTGGTCTTCTTCCCGCTGATGTTCTTCGCCGGGCTGTGGCTGCCCCGCGCCACCATGAACGACATTTTGCGTACGATCAGCGACGTGACCCCACTCGGCGCGGGCGTGCAGGCTCTGCAGGACGCCACCGCCGGCCATTGGCCGCAGCCGCTGCACCTGATCGTCCTGCTGGGGTGGACGGTCGTCGCCGGTGGACTCGCCGCCCGCTGGTTCCGCTGGGAGTGACTCCGGTGAGCATCGAGGCGGAGCTGCGCGAGGAGTTCGACCGCTGGGAGACCCGGCAGAACCTCGCCTTCCGGCTGGCGCCGTACTTCCTGCTGGCGGTCAGCGTGATCATCACGCTGCTGCAGCAGCCGGCCCGGCTCGCGACCGTCCTCGTGCTCTCGGCGTCGGCGGCGCTCTGGCTGCTCTGGTTCCACACGTTGCACCCGCGGTGGCACGGCAACCCCGGGCTGATGGGCTTCTACTACACCGGGCTGGTGGCGCTCACCGCCGGCCTGGTGGCCATCGCCCCCTGGTACGGCTTCTTCGCGTTCGTCGGCTACCCGCAGGCCGTCCATTACCTGACCGGCCGCTGGCGCTACGTCGGCGCGGCGGCCACCGCGACCGTCTCGGCGGCGGCCTTCCTGGGCGGGCTGGCGAACATCCGTGCCGACAACCTGTGGCTGGCCTGGCTGGCCGTCGGGGCGATCTCCGCGATGCTGGCCGGCGCCATCTTCTACTTCAACGAGATGACCAGCCACCGCCACGACATGCAGCGACAGGCGCTGGTCGCCCTGCACGAGGCCAACGCCAAACTGGAGGCCGCGCTCACCGAGAACGCCGGGCTGCAGGCCCAGCTGATGGTGCAGGCCAGGGAGGCCGGGGTGCTCGACGAGCGGCAGCGGATGGCCCGGGAGATCCACGACACCCTCGCGCAGGGACTGGCCGGGATCCTGACCCAGTTGCAGGCCGCGAAGCAGATCCTGGATCGGCCGGACAGCGTGCGGGAGCACCTGACGACGGCGATCGACCTGGCCCGGGACAGTCTCACCGAGGCGCGGCAGACCGTGCACGCGGTGCAGCCGGCGGCGCTGGCCGAGGCCCGGTTGCCGGAGGCGATCAGCGAGGTGGCGCGGCGCTGGTCCGAGGTCAGCAGGATCGCCGCGGTGCTGACCACCACCGGCGATCCGCGGCCGATGCACGCGGATGTCGAGGTGACGCTACTGCGGGTGGCCCAGGAGGCGCTGGCGAACGTGGCGAAGCACGCGCAGGCCGGGAGGGTTGGACTCACCCTCTCCTACATGGCGGATCTGGTCACGCTGGACGTGGTGGACGACGGGGTCGGCTTCGACCCGGATCGGCGGACGCGCGCCACCAGCGCCGGGGGATACGGGCTGGCCGGGATGCGGCAGCGGGTGCAGCGCCTGGCCGGCCGCCTGGACATCGAGTCCGAGCCCGGCGGCGGCACCGCGATCTCGGCCAGCGTTCCTGCCATTCCCGTTGGAGGCACGGAGTGATCTCTTTGTTGATCGTCGATGACCACCCGGTGGTCCGCAACGGCCTGCGCGGCATGTTCAGCGCCGACCCGCGCTTCGAGGTCCTCGGCGAAGCCGGTGACGGCGCCGAAGCGGTGACTGCCGCCGAACACCTGCGCCCCGACGTCATCCTGATGGACCTGCGCATGCCGAACACCGACGGCGTCTCCGCGATCCGCGAGCTGACCCGCCGCGGCCTGCCCGCCCGCGTGCTGGTCCTGACCACGTACGACACCGACAGCGACGTGCTGCCCGCGATCGAGGCCGGCGCCACCGGCTATCTGCTCAAGGACGCCCCGGAGGACGAACTCTTCCGCGCCGTCGAAGCCGCCGCCCGCGGTCACGCCGTCCTGTCCCCGGCTGTGGCCACTCGCCTGCTGGGCCAGATGCGCCAGCCCGCCGCCGAGCCCCTCTCCCAGCGCGAACTCGAAGTCCTCGACCTGGTCGCCCAGGGCCGGACCAACCGCGAGGCCGCCAAACAGTTGTTCATCAGCGAGGCCACGGTGAAAACCCATCTGATCCACATCTACGCCAAACTCGAGGTCGGCGACCGCGCCGCCGCCGTCGCGACCGCCTTCACCCGGGGTTACCTCAAACCGCGGCCGTAGCGGATCATGATGGTCGTGAATGATTGGCGCACCGAGCTTCCCGCCCTCGTCCGTGCCGCCCTCCCCGCGCATGTGGCGGACGCCTTCGACCGGCTGCCGCTGCGGCCGGCGATCCAGCTCCGGACCGCGCTGCCGGGCGATCCGGTGGCCGGGCAGCTCGGCGGCGAGGCGCCGTTGCCGGTCGGCCAGGAGTGGCCGCTGCTGCCCGGCGGCGAACCGATGACCTTCGTGGCCGGCCTGGACTGCGCCGCCCTGAGCGCCTACGACGCCGACGTGCAGCTGCCCGAGGACGGCACACTTCTGTTCTTCCTGCCGGAGCTGGAGAGTGTGGACTGGACCGCATCGTCCGGACCTACCGCGGATACGGCTCGGATCATCAGGTCGGCGGCTACTCCGACGCCTTCCAGGCCGCGCTGGAGGTCAGCGCCGCGTACCGTACCTATCCGGTCGCGGCCGGCACCCACGGATACGAGGACCCGGCCTTCCTCGACGAGGCCCGGCAGTGGGTCACCCTGTTCCAGCTCGACGAGGACGACAACGCCCGGATGATCTGGGGCGACGGCGGCCTGGCGATGTGGGCGATCCGCCGCACCGACCTGGCCGCCCGCGATTTCACCGCCGCCTACTTCACCATCGACAGCCACTGAGGACGAGTCCGAGGATGGAGGCGAACGTGCGGCCCATCGGCATGACGTTACAGATCCCGGTCGGCGACATCGGAACCGGCCGCCGCTTCTATGCCACCTTGTTCGGCCGGGACCCGGATTTCGCGCCGCACGACGACTTCCTGGAGTGGCGTGTCCTGCCCGGGGCCGAATTGTGGTGGCAGGTGGTGGCGATGCCCGGAGCGTTCCGGCCCCTGACCACCCGCGTCCGGCTCCGCGTCGACGACGTGCACGCCGCCGTGCGGCGGGCCGAGTCCGAACTGGGCGTGTCCGTCGCACCGGTAACCACGTTGCCCGGAGTCGTGCGCTTCACCGACTTCGACGACCCGTGGGGCAACCATCTCGGCTTCTACGAGGACATCGTGCCCAGCGACGAGCAGCCGGAGCCGGGCGGCAGCGCTCACGACGACCGGCTGTTCGAGACGGACGACGGGCCGCGGGGCTGATCGCCGGCTGTCCGGGCCAGCAGCTGGTGCAGTTTCGCGGCGCGGGACGGGTGGTGATGCGACATCCAGGCGACGCGGCCGGCCAGGTGGGCGGCGAAATCCGGGTGGTTGTCGCGGTTCGCGGCGGCGAGCCCGTGTACCGCGGCGTTGTGCAGGATGGCCCGCAGGGTGTCGTAGTCCTTGCGGGACGCGGCCGGGTGGGCGTTGACGACGAGGCCGGTCAGCGACTGCCGCTGCGACTGCCGCCGGACCCGGGTCTTGCCGGGGTGGATCCGGAAGCCCTCCTCGCCGGTGATCTGCCCGGCCAGGGTGACCAGCCGGGCGATGCCGGTGCTGTCGAGCGTGCCGGAGAAGGCCAGGTCGTCGGCGTAGCGACCGTAGGTCAGGCCGAACCGGCCGGCGAGTCCACTCAGGCGCCGGTCCAGCCGGAACGCGCACAGGTTGGCGAGCGCGGGCGAGGTCGGCGCCCCCTGCGGCAGGTGCGGCTGCCGCAGCAGCGCGGCGAGGTGCGGATCGGGGGCGGCGCGCAGGACGCGGGCGGGTGTCCGGGTGGTGGTCAGGGCGGTGAGCGCGTGGGCGACCGGCTCGGGATAGCCGATGCCACGGAACAGTCCGTAGATCCGGGCCGCGGTGATGCTGGAGAAGAACGCGCGCAGGTCCAGGCTGATCAGCACGGCCTGACCGGCGTGCGCCCGGGCGAAGGTGTGTGTGCCCCGGCCGGGCACGAAACCGTGGACGCTGTCATGGACGGGCACCCTGGAGAGGATCCGGTCGAGCAGCCGGCGTTGCATCGTGCGGAGGCGGGGTTTCGGCGCCTCGATCAAACGGTGCGGCAGCCAGGCGTACCGGAAATGGCGCAGTTTCTCGTCGCGGGCCTGACGGTTGATCTCGCGGCGGTCGGCGAACCAGTCGAGGGCGTCGCCGTCAACGCCCAGGAAGGCGGCGAGCTCCGCGAGGTCGTTGATGGGCGGGGCGCCCCACCGCATCCGGACGACCCGGGTCGGCGTCATCAGGCGACGGCGCACCCTCGTCCGCGGGATGCCGCCCCGGTTGGTCAGGAACCGGCAGAGCTCCCGAGGGCGGTCCGCGGGCGCGCGGGGATAGGCCCGCAGGACGGCGTCGACCAGGCGGCGTGCCCACCGGGCGCGGCCCCGGACCACCGTGCGCACGACCGCCGTCATCCGCTCGGGCTGCCAGTCCACCGTGAGCATGGCGTCCGCCAGGGCGCCGGCGACCTTGTCCGGCGGCTGGGCGGCAGCGTGCCCCGACGATGCCCGGTCGTGCCTGCGCCGTGCTGCGCGAAGCGCTGACGCGCGCCGGCGATGCGCTGCGGTAGTCAATCCTGCGTCCTCGGGGTTACCCCGAAGAGCCCTCGCCGCCGGGAACGGCGTGCGACGGCCAGCTCGGGACACGCTGCCACCGGGCCAGCATAGGGCAGTGCGTGGACTATCGGGTGACGTCGAGCGGGCGGCACGCTATCTAAATATTTCAAAGGTTCGTCCAAGTGTTGCGTGCATGTGTCGCGCGCTGTCACGATGTCCGTCGATATCTCCGGCCTGACTGGGAGCCCCCATGACCGTGTCCCGCCGCACCGTGCTGTCCTCCGCCGCCCTCGTCCCCGCCGCCGTGGCCTTGACCGGCGCCCAGCCCGCCTCCGCCGCCTCCCCGCCCGGCGACGTCGTCGGCAAGATCAGCGTCGGTTATCAGGGCTGGTTCGCCTGCCCGGGCGACGGGGCGCCGATCGGCGGCTGGTGGCACTGGAGCAGGGACCGGTTCCAGCCACCGTCGCCGAGCAACACCACGATCGTGAGCTGGCCGGACGTGCGGGACTACACGCACACCTACCCGACGGCGTACCCGAACCTCGGCAGCGGGCAGCCGGCCGCGCTCTTCTCCTCCTATGACCAGCAGACCGTCGACGTCCACTTCGACTGGATGCGGACCTACGCCATCGACACCGCGGCGCTCCAGCGGTTCAACCCGTTCGGCGACGAGGGACCGACCCGCGACGCGATGGCGCAGAAGGTGCGCGCCGCGGCCGAGCGGACCGGCCGCAAGTTCTACATCATGTACGACGTCAGCGGCTGGTCGGCCATGCAGGCCGAGCTCAAGACCGACTGGACGAGCAAGATGTCGGTGCACACCGCTTCCGGGGCCTACGCCCGGCAGAACGGCAAACCGGTCGTCTGCATCTGGGGCTTCGGCTTCAACGACACCAACCACGACTTCAGCCCGGCCGCCTGCCTCGACGTGATCAACTGGTTCAAGGCGCAGGGCTGTTACGTGATCGGCGGCGTGCCGACGTACTGGCGGGAAGGCAAGAACGACAGCCGGGCCGGGTTCCTCGACGTCTACCACGCCTTCCACATGCTCTCGCCGTGGATGGTCGGCCGGACCGGCGACCTGGCCGGGCTCGACTGGTTCTACACCAACGTGAACACCGCCGACCAGGCCGACTGCAACGCCCACGGCATCGATTACCAGCCGTGCGTGCTGCCCGGTGACCTGTCGGCCGGGCACCGCCGGCACGGCGACTACTACTGGCGCAGCGTCTACAACATGGTCCGGCTCGGCGCCCAGGGCCTCTACGTGTCGATGTTCGACGAGTTCAACGAGGGCAACCAGATCGCCAAGACCGCCGAGACGCCCGCGTCGGCGCCGCCCGGCATCCGGACGCTCGACGAGGACGGCACGGCCTGCTCCGCCGACTACTACCTGCGGATCACCACGGACGCCGGGAAAATGCTCAAAGGCCAGATTCCCCTGACTTCCGTACGCCCAACGCCGCCGACCACCGGCACCAAGCCGCCACCGGTCACCGACCTGGCCCGCGGCCGCAGCACGTCGGCCAGCGGATACACCCAGGTCTACGCTCCCGGCAACGCGGTCGACGGCAACGACGCGACGTACTGGGAGAGCGTCAACAACGCCTTCCCGCAGTGGATCCAGGTCGACCTGGGCGCCGCGGTCACGGTCAGCCGGCTGGTCCTGAAGCTCCCGCCGTCCTGGGGCGCCCGCACCCAGACCCTGGCCGTCACCGGCAGCACCAACGGCTCCACCTTCACCACCCTGTCGGCCGCCGCCGGTCGCACCTTCGACCCGTCCTCGGCGAACACCACCACGGTCACCGTCCCGGCCACCGCCACCCGATACCTGCGGATCACCTTCAGCGGGAACACCGGCTGGCCGGCCGGCCAGCTGTCCGCCCTCGAGGTCTACTGAGTTCCGGAACCTCGACAGAATGAACACAACGGCCGACGTCGATCGGCCGCGGGACACAGTGGTGGACACCGCCCGGCGGCACTCCGGCCGCCGGGCCCCGACGAGGAGGGCCCATCACCGTGAAGGTCGGACTTCTGCTGGCAGGGCTCCTGGTGGCGCCCGCACCAGCAGCCCCGGGCAGTGCACCCGGAACGATCGTGGACACGCCGGTGCGGACCACCGGCTGCGGCGCCCGGCCGCCCGCGACATCCAGCACCCGCACCATCCCGAGCGGCGGGATCAGCCGGACCTATCTGCTGCACCTGCCGGACGGCTACCGGGCCGGCCGGCCCACACCGGTCGTGCTGTCCTTCCACGGGCGCACCCGCACCAGCGCGTACCAGGAAGAACTCACCCAGATGGACCGGCTGGACGCGATCGTCGCCTATCCGCAGGGCACCATCGGCTCGGACGGCGAGCCGTCGTTCCAGGGCGCGCCCTACTCGTCCGGCGCCGACGACGTGCTGTTCACCAGCGACCTGCTCAACGACCTGCAACGCCGGCTGTGCGTCGACCCGGCCCGGATCTACGTCGCCGGCAAGTCGAACGGCGGCGGCTTCGCCGGGCTGCTGGCCTGCCGGATGGCCGGGCGGATCGCCGCGTCCGCCCAGGTCAGCGGGGCATTTTATCCGCAGGGAGGCACCTGTCAGCCGATGCGGCCGACGCCGATCCTGGAGTTCCACGGCACGGCGGACGGCACCATCCCGTACGACGGCAATCCCGCCAAGGGACTCCCGTCGATCCCTTCGTGGCTCGGTGCCTGGGCCGTACGCAACAGGTGTTCCGGCGATCCGGTGCCGAGCGTGCCCGCCACCGGGGTGACCAAGCTGACCTGGCCGGGGTGTGCCGCGCCGGTCGAGCACTACCGGATCGACGGCCTCGGCCACACCTGGCCGAGCACCACGCCCAACCCGGACTCGGCCACGCCCACGGTGATCGACGCGACCCCGATCATCGCCAAGTTCTTCGCCGACCACCCGCTGGCGACCCGGCCGGTGGCCCGGACCGACGCCGGCACGATCCGCGGGGTCACCGTCCGCGGCGTCGAGCAGTTCCTCGGCGTCCGGTACGCGGCCGCACCGACCGGCGCGCTGCGCTTCCGCGATCCGCAGCCGGTGCCGCCCTGGACCGGCCTGCGTGACACGGCCGTGCTCGGCGCGAACTGCCCGCAGGGCAACCGGGGCAGTGAGGACTGCCTGTTCCTCAACATCTACCGACCGGCCGGGACGCGGCCCGGCGACCGGCTGCCGGTGTTCTTCTGGATCCACGGCGGCGGGTTCACCGGCGGCTCCGGCGACGACGACGGCAGCGCCCTGGCCACGGCCAACCACATGATCGTGGTGACCATCAACTACCGGCTCGGCGCGCTCGGCTTCCTCGCCGACCCGGCGCTGTCCCGCGCCGACGGCTCCTCGGGCAACTACGGGCTGCTCGACCAGCAGGCCGCGCTGCGCTGGGTGCACCGCAACGCGCCGGCGATCGGCGCCGACGCCGGCAAGGTGACCATCGGCGGCGAGTCGGCCGGCGGCGGCTCGGTCTGCGCGCTGCTGGCCTCGCCGACGGCCGCCGGGCTGTTCCGGGGCGCGGTGATCGAGTCCGACGACTGCTCGCACGACGTCGATCGGCTGAGCTGGGCACAGCAGCGCGGGGCGGCCGTCGTCACCGCTGTGGGTTGCGGTGCGGCGGCCGACGTCGCGGCCTGTTTGCGTACGACCCCCGCGGCCGACCTGGTGGCCAAGACGTCGTACATCGCGCCGAACGTCAGCGGCCGGGTGCTGCCGATGCTGCCGGCGACCGCGATCGCCCGCGGCCGGTGGAACCGGGTGCCGGTGCTGATCGGTAGCAACCGGGAGGAGGGCCGCTCGTTCAGCACGTTCGCGACCGGCTACGACGACGCGGCCTACCGCGCCTGGCTGACCACCGGCCCGGACTGGCCGCCGGTGGCGGGCACCGTCCGGTTCGGCCCGGAGGTGGCGGCGCGGATCGCCGAGGCCTACCCGATCACGAGGTTCACCGGCGCGTACCCGGCGGCGTACGCGATCGGGCAGGTGCTGACCGACAGCGGCACGCGCGGGCTCGGCGGCTGCACCCAGCTGACCGTGGCGCGTTCCCTGGCGCGGCAGACGCCGACCTACTACTACCAGTTCGAGGACCCGGCGCCGCCACGGCTGTCGGACACCCCGGCCGACTACGACTACGCTGCCTCGCACGCGTACGAGCTGGCGTACCTGTGGCGGCCGGACACCGCCTCGATGAGCGGCGCGCAGCGGCAGCTGTCCGCCGAGATGATCCGGCGGTGGGGCACCTTCGTCACCCGCGGTGTCCCGCAGGACTGGCCGGCGCTGCGCCCGGCCGGCGGGTCGGCGCTGTCGCTGCGGCCCGGCGGGGCCTCCCGCCCGGTGCCGGTCCGGACGGTCAGCGACGAGCACCACTGTGCGCTGTGGAAGGACGTCCTGGGGTTCGGCCCCACCGCCTAGGTTTCAGCGGTCGTCGCAACACCTGACCCGTTCAGGAGTTGCCCTGCCCGAGCCACGTCGTCCGCATGAGTCGGCAGGTGCCGGTCCGGATCAAGTGAGGCGCTTCCTGTCCGAGGAAGGGCGCATCCGGACCGGCTCCGCGACAGGAGTCCGCGCTCAGACCCGAACCGGTGTGCTTTATTTAGGCTCATGAGTGAGACACGGGCCGTCGAGGATCTTTGCGATGAGTTGCGCCGACAGGCTGGCACGGCCGGCCGCGTAGATCTCTGGGTTCCCGATGAGCTGACGATCGGCAACGCACCCGAACCGAAGAACCCGACGGGTCTCGGCATGGCGTTCATCGTCGACACCGCGCTGTCGCTGGGCCTCTGGCCGGACGGATTCACCCAGGGCGACGGCGGGCGGACCTACCACTACCGTGCATAGGCAGCTCACGCACCTGCCGCGGTCCGCCTCCGGATCCGGCGGCAGCCTTGGGTTACCGCATCGGTGAGAGCGACCGCGGCGAACGCCCAGCCGGCGGCCCGCAGCCACCAGTTGCCGTGACCCGCGGCGAAGCCGAGACCGACGACGACGTACAGGAGATCCACCCACCACGGGAACAGCCCTCGGCCGCCTGGGTCAGTGGCCACCTGCCTGAACGGATCCCTGCCGATGGCGCTGGTGAAGGCCGCGCCCAATTGGATTCGACTGAAAGTGCCGCGCCGGACGGCGTCGGCGACTGTCGGCAGCACACTGGCCACGCCGGCCAGTTCGGCCTCGGAGAGCGTCGCCACCAAGGGGCGTGGCGGCCCGGTGCGGAGGATCAGCTCGACCATCCCGCCGGTGCGCTCGGAAACAGCCCAGACATCGGCTGGTCCTTCGTCCCGGCAATGGCGATCGACGTGGCTCGACACGGTCGAAGAGTAGCGGCACCCGGCCATTCGCCTGCCGCCGTGGCCCGCGTCCTTCCGCGACAGGGCTGACGGTGCGGGTCAGTGGAACGGCGTCCATCGTCGTGACGTCTCGTCGTAGCGGGCCACGGTGCCGGCGTCGATCGCGCTCAGCCGCACCCACTCGTCGTCGGGATTCCACTCGGTGCCGCTGGTCGACATGGCGAACATCGGGCTCGGCGCCCAACTCAGCAGTACTCGGTCGCCGTCGACACCGGCGACCCAGCCGAGAAACTCGCGGCCGTCGAGCAGAGTGAAACCGACCTTGTCTCCGGTGTCGACGCAGCTTTCCAGGGCGTCGCGCAGCATGGGTTCCGCCGTCATCCGACGATGATGGCGCTGTCGTGGCCGGAGGGCCAGGACAGCAGGATTTCACGCCGTGCTCCGGCCTCATGATCGGCAGCGGATGCCCGTGCCCTGGCCCGGCAGAGCGCACGCCCTCAGGTTCGGCGAAGGGGCAGCTGGATGACAAGCTCGCTACACCTGGGCGCCGAAGATGGCCTTGGGCTCGCCGGTGTACCAGACGTTCTCGATCCGCATCGAGGTCACCAGCCAGCGGCGGCCGGCGCGGCTCAGGTCGACGTCGTAAAGGTTCTTGAGCAGGGCGAACGTGGTGTGGTCCGCGGTTAGCAGGTGCTGGGCCTCGACGACGGCGGTGAGCCGGGCGCGGTCGCCGTCGAGGCGTACGCGGGGGTTGGTGACGACGTGGGTGGTGTCCACCCGGCCGCGGAAACCGTCCAGGATGGTGTCGGTGATGCTGTCCCGGCCGGTCATCAGCGGCACCTCGCCGCCCCATCGGGACGCCGCCGGGCGGAAGTCCAGCTCGGCGGCGTCGGCGAACGCGGAGGCGAGCAGGTCGCGGTCCTGGAGGTCCTGGCCGAGGCCGAAGCGATAGAGCGCGTCGATCACCTCGGTGCGGTCGCGCAGCTCGGCGAGGAGCCCCGCGGTGTCGGTGGCGGCGAGGGCGTGGTGGTCGGTGACGTACATGTCCTCACCGTCGTCGATCGGGCCGCGCCGAACAACGCCGCGTTCTGCCATGCTCGGTAAGCGTGGCTTGACGATGGCGGGGATGCCGGTGGAGTGGTTCGAGATCGAGACGTTCCTGACGCTCGCCGAGGAGCTGCACTTCGGCCGGACCGCCGAGCGGCTGGGCCGGACCAAGGCCCGGGTCAGCCAGACCATCCAGGTGCTGGAACGGCGGGTGGGTGTCCCACTGTTCGAGCGGACCAGCCGGCGGGTGACCCTCACCCCGACCGGCCGCCGTCTCACCGAGGATCTGCGGCCCGCCTACGAGCAGGTCAACGCGGCGATGGCGCGGGCCGTGGCGGACGGTCGGGGTCTGGCCGGCACGCTCACCGTCGGGTTCGTCGGCGCAGCGACCGGGCAGCTGGTGGTGCGCGCCGCCGAGGAGTTCCGGCGGCGGCACGCTGACTGCGAGGTCCGGCTGCGTGAGGTGCAGGTGGGCGGCGCGGTCGAGCGGCTGCGCGCCGATGAGGTCGACCTGTTGTTCGGCTGCTTCCCGATCGAGGGACCGGACCTGACCAGCGGCCCGGCCGTGCTGACCGAGGCGCGGATGCTGGCCGTGCCGGCCCGGCACCGGTTCGCCGGCCGGGCGTCGATCGCGATCGCGGACCTCGTCCGGGAGCGGCTGGTCGTCGCCCCGTGCTCGATCCCGGCCGGACCGCGACCGTCCGCGGAGGAGGGACTGGCCGGACCGCGCCCGTCCGCGGAGGAGGGACCGGCCGGACCGCGCCCGTCCGCGGAGGAGGGACCGGCCGGACCGCGCCCGTCCGCCGAGGAGGGACCGGCCGGGCCGGCCGCGGAGACCTTCCAGGAGGTGCTCGCCCTGGTCGGCGCGGGACAGGGCGTCTTCGTGGTGGGCGCGCACGTCACCCGGTTCTATGCCCGGCCCGACGTCGCGTACGTGCTGATCCACGACGCGCCGCCGTTGCGATGGGGACCGGTGTGGCGCACGGTCCGGGCGACCGCGCGGGTCCGTGCCTTCGTCGACGCGGCCGCCGGCCTGCCCGCCTAGAGGCTGCGGGCGACGATGTCGCCGTACGACGTGGTGGCGCGGATCTCCAGCTCCGCGTCGCCGTCGTTCTTCAGGCTGTTGTCGACGCGGCCGTAACCGGTGCCGGCGTCCAGGGCGGCCGAGACCCCGTGCGCCGCGGTCACCGACACGTCGCCCATCTGGGTGCTCAGCACGACCGTGCCGCGGCCGGCCTCGGCGATCCGGATGTCGCCCTGCCCGGTGCTGATCTCGGCCGGGCCGGTCAGCCGGCCGACCGCGACGTCACCGCCCGAGGTGGCGACCCGGACCCGGGTGGCCTCGCCGATGGTGATCGTGGCCTGCGCGCCCTCGAAGGCCACGTCACCGAACCGGCCCTCGGCCCGGAACCCGGCACACGCGGATTTCGCCTCGACCCGCGAACCGGCCGGCAGCAGCACCGTCACCTCGATCGACCCGGACGGGCCGAAGGGTTGGTTCCTGGCCGTGGCCTCGATCCGCAGCAGGCCGTCGGCGAACTCGACCCGGGCCTGTTCGGCGACTCTGACGTCGCGCGCCTTCGCGGGATCGGCCGGGCGGACCTCGACCGCGGTGTCGGCGCGCTCGGTGGCGATCACGTGGATGTGCCCGGCCGGGATGTCGAGGACGGCGGCGATCGGGGCGGGGGTGGTGAAGTTCTGCATGGTGCTCTCCTGCGCTGGTGAGTTTCTGATGGGGGGACGCATTCATTGCCGGATCAGGGCAGCGTGAGCTCGTAGAGGCGGGTGCTCCGGACGAGCCGGAAGCCGAGATGGGCCCGGGTGGCGAGCAGGCCCGCATCGTCCTCGGCGGTGGCCGCCTCGATCTCGGTGACGTCCGGGTGGACCTCGCGCAGCCGCTGGATCAGGGCGGCACTCACCCAGCGGCCCAGCCGTCGGCCGCGGTGCCCGGGGAGCACGGCCGGACCGTACTGGCGGGCGCGCCGGGCGGCCAGCACGCCGACGACCGCCACGGAATACGCCGCCAGGTCACCGCCCGCCTCGGCGGCGGTCAGCACGGTGTTGCCCGGACCGCTCGGGCTCCGCAGCAGCTCCTCGACGTGCGGGCTGCCGGGCAGGTCACCGGTCCAGTGCGTCAGCCGGTAACCGGGGTGCTCGGCGTCGACCAGCTCGCCCAGCCACGCCTGGTGCACGTCGCAGTACGTGAGCAGGTGGCGGCGCCGGGACCGGGTGTGCCGGAACCCGTGCCACCGGCAGAACGCTTCCCCCGGCGAGTCCACGACCACGTCCGCGAGCAGCAGCGGCTCGGTGGCCTGCTCCCGGACCGCGGTCAGCAGGCGGGAGCCGATGCCGCGCCGCCGCCACTGCGGTCCGACGTACAGGCTCAGCTCGGGGACGTCCGGTCGCAGGGCCGGGACCGGCCACAACGCGGCCGTGCCGGCCACCGCGTCCGGCTCGGCGACCGCCTGCCACCGCGCGACCCCGGGCGGCCCCGAGATCGGCACGACGTCGATCGAAGGTTCACTCACGGACCTACGATCGTCGCGGCCCCCGCCGGGAACAATGCGAAAGATCGCACCGTCGCTTAAGGTCTCGGTTATCGTTCCGGGCCGGGCGCGGTGGCGGTGGCGAACACGCGCCGCAGCGAGTCGAAGGTCTCCAGCGAGCGCCGCCCCTCGGCCTGCAGGGACCGCACCGCCGGGTCCGAGCCGGGCGCCGCGAGCGCCGCCTCCCACATCACCCGCTCGGCCTCGCGCCACACCGGCCGCTCGTGCACCCGGACGTCGGTGAAGCCGGCCTCGGGCAGATCCCGCTGAAGGTGCACCGCCTTGATCCGCGGCGGCACCCGGTCGTCCGCCGGATCGACGGCCTCCCAGCAGGTCAGGGCGAGCCGGCCGCCGGGTTTCAGGAGCCGAGCGAACTCGCGCAGCGCGGCCACCGGCGGCTCACCGAACTGCACCGCGTCCACGCACATCAGCCCGTCCGCGGCACCGCCGGGCAGGCCGGTCGCCAGCAGCGTCCCGACCCGGAACTCGGCCCGGCCGGCGGGCAGCCGCCGGGCGCCGATCGACCGGGCCTGCTCCACGGCCACCGCGGAGAAGTCCACGCCGATCAGGCGGGCGCCGGTCCGCCGGGCGACCTCGATCCCGTACGCCCCGCGGCCGCACGCCACGTCGAGCAGCAGCCCGCCCGCCGGCAGGCGCAGCTCCTCGGTCACCTCGGCGAGACCTGGCCCGGTGAGCGTGCCGACGTCCTGAAGCTCCGGCGGCAGTCCCATGGCCCGGATGATGATCGCGTCCCGGGCGGGTGAGGCGACCATGTCGCCGTACCACTGATCGAAATACGCGGCGTCAGGCATCATGCCGCGCACTGTACTGACCGTCGGTCAGCGGATCGGGGCGGTGGTGTCGACGCTCCACGGGATCGCCGGGTTCAGCTCGGGGATCGTGGCGAGCCCGATCGGCAGCTCGCCGCCGGTGGCCGCGGCCGGGCGGCGGAAGGCGAACGTGTGCGTCACGCTGCCGCCGGCCGGGGGTGCGGCGACCGTGACGCTGAACGAGTCCGGCTCGGCGGTCGTCTTCGGCCAGTCGCCGGTGCGGCGCAGGCCCGCCGGTGGGTAGAACAGCAGGCTGACCTGCCGGGGGACGGCGCCGCGGCGGTGCGTGACGGTCACGTCGACCGTGCCGTACCGGTAACCGTGGTCCGGCGGCCCGAGGGTCAGCGGGCCGGCGCTCACCCGGGTCTCGGTCACGTGCGGGTTGACCGGCATCCGGGTCGGGCCGCTGACCTGGACGAAGCGGTCGTGGCGCAGGGCGTACCCGCGGGTCTGCCAGATCTGCGGGGTGGCGTCGGCGCAGCAGCGCTGGTAGTCCGCGACCGGTGCGGTGACCACGCCGGTGTCACCGACCCGGACGCCGGCGTTGCGGATGTCGCGGACCTCGCCGGTGGTGGCGGCCACCCGGCCCAGCAAGACGATGGCCCCGGCCGGGTCGCGGTCGTAGGCGACGATCTGCTTGCTGCCGCCCTCGATCAGGCAGCCCAGCACCACGATCGTCTCGTCCACCCCGTCGTGGTCGACGTCGCCGTACGTCACCGCCAGGATCGTGACCGTGTCACCGTACGGTGGCCGGCCGTCGGGCACGGTCCGCGGCTCGACCGGCGCCTCGCCGAGGTGGAAGCGCACCCTGCCGGACGGGCCCTGCAGGTCGTCGGCCGGCCAGGCCGGGACGTCCAGAGTGGCCTCACGCAGCACGGACAGGGGGATGCGGCCGTCCGGTGCGGCCTGCGCCCGCGCAGCGGGCGGTGACATGGCGAGGGGGAGGGATGCCGCCACGATGACGACGGCGGCGGCCAGCATGCGGGGAGCCCGGAGAGAGTCCATGGTGCTGACATTCTGGGGCAGAAGGGGCCGTTGAGCGCCGCACTTCCGGGTAATTCACCCGAATTGGTCAGGCCGCCACGATGCTGCCGCCGGACTCCTTGACGGCCGTCTCGGTCAGCGGTTTCTGCGCGGGCCCACCGGTCGGCGCGCCGGTGGCGATGTCGAACGTGCTGTTGTGGCACTTGCACCTGATCAGCTTGTCGGCCACCTCGGCGACTTTGCAGCCCTGATGCGTGCAGACGTTGCTGAACGCCTTGAACGTCCCCGCCTCCGGCTGCGTCACCACCAGCGTGTCGGTGATCAGCCCGCCACCGACCGGCACATCCGACGCCTTGGCCAGGGCGGCGCCGCCGGAGGAGGGGGCGGCGGTGGTCGTCGCCTCGGTGGCGGGCGCCGTCGTCGCGCTGGTCCCGGTGTCCCCGCCGCCGGTGGTGTCGTCGTCTTTCGAACCGCACCCGGCCAGCACCGCTCCCGCCCCGACGGCACCGAGCACCGCCCGCCGATTCACACCGCTCATGTCGCCCCGCCTCTCCTGACTGTTTCGTGCGGAATTCTACTGAAGATCACGCCGGGGGTTCGAACTCTTCGAACACCAGCAGGGTCCGCGTGTTGACCACGCCCGGCATGCCCTGGATCTCGTCGAGGACCAGCCGCCGCAGGTCCGCGTTGTCCTTCGCCCGCACCAGCAGGATCACGTCGAACTCGCCGCCGACCAGCGCGATGTGCACCACCCCGGGCAGCCGGCGCAGCAGCTCGCCGACCGGCCGCCAGTCCGCCTGGTGCAGGTTCACCGTCACGTACGCCGACGTGCCCATCCCGGCGGCCACGTGGTCGATGTCGGCGCGGAAGCCGCGGATCACGTTGGTCTCGCGCAGCCGCTGCACCCGGGCGTACGCGTTGGCCCGCGAGATGTGCAGCGTCTCGGCGAGCTGCCGGATCGGCATCCGCCCGTCCCGGCCGAGCTCGGCGAGGATCCGCTGATCGATGTCGTCGAGACCGCTGACCACCTGTCTTCAACTCCCTGTCCGATCGGCCGCCCGGCTGGACGTTTGGCTCTCCACGGGCTCCCGTGGAACGCAATCTTCTCGATCTGTCCCAGGATATGGAACATTCGTGACGCGGGACACACGATATCGGCATGACGCCTGACCCACGCCGGCTCTTGCCGTCCGACACCCCCGTGACCCTCATCGACCCCGACGGGAAAGCCGTCGGCGTCGTTCCGGACGACGCCACCCTGCTCCGCTCGCTCGGGGCGCTGATCACCGCTCGCCGGCTCAACGATCAGGCGTACGCCCTGGTCCGGCAGGGCCGGCTGGCCGTCTACCCGTCCTCGCACGGCCAGGAGGCGTGCCAGGTCGCGGCCGCGCAGGTCCTCGACGCGGACGACTGGCTGTTCCCGACATACCGCGACACGGTCGCCGCGGTGGTCAAGGGGGTCGACCCGGTCGAGGCGCTCAGCCTGCTCAAGGGTGACTGGCACTGTGGGTACGACCCGACCGAGCACCGGGTCGCCCCGCACACCACGCCGCTGGCCACCCAGCTGCCGCACGCGGTCGGCGTGGCGCACGCGGCCCGGCTGCGCGACGAGCCGACCGTGGTGATGGCGATGTGCGGCGACGGCGGCACCAGCGAGGGTGATTTCCACGAGGCGCTCAACTTCGCCGCGGTCTTCCAGGCCCCGGTGGTCTTCTTCGTGCAGAACAACGAGTACGCGATCAGCGTCCCGCTGTCCCGCCAGACCCACGCGCCGTCGCTCGCGCACAAGGGCGTCGGATACGGCATGCCCGGCGAGCGGGTCGACGGCAACGACATGGCCGCCCTGCTCACCGTGCTCGGCGCCGCGGTGGCCCGGGCCCGCGCCGGCGAGGGCCCGCAGCTCGTCGAGGCGCACACCTACCGGATGCAGGCGCACACCAACGCCGACGACGCCACCCGATACCGCGACGAGGCCGACGTGGCCGCCTGGCTGCCCCGCGACCCGATCACCCGCCTCCAGACCTACCTGCGCGACCGCGGCGCGCTGACCGCCGACGTCGAGTCCGGTTTCACGGCCGAGGCCGAGCGTGCGGCGGCACACCTGCGCGACGGTCTCAACCAGGACATCACCCCCAACCCCCAAGACCTCTTTGCGTACGTCTACGCGCGCCCCACCGCGCAACTGCGTGAGCAGGAAGCCCTGATCGCGGACGAGCTGAGCCGGGAAGGAGCCCAGTGATGACCACCGTCGTGCACGAGAAGCTGTCCATGGCGCAGGCCCTCAACCAGGCGCTGCGGGACGCCATGGCCGAGGACCCGTCGGTGGTGCTGTTCGGCGAGGACGTCGGCGCGCTCGGCGGCGTCTTCCGGATCACCGACGGGCTGACCGCCGAGTTCGGGGAGAAGCGCTGCTTCGACACGCCCCTCGCGGAGTCCGGGATCGTCGGGATGGCCGTCGGGATGGCGATGAACGGCATGCGCCCGATCGTCGAGATGCAGTTCGACGCGTTCGCCTACCCGGCGTTCGAGCAGATCGTCAGCCACGTCGCGAAGATGCGGAACCGCACCCGGGGCCGGGTGCCGCTGCCGATGGTGATCCGGGTCCCGTACGCCGGTGGCATCGGCGGGGTCGAGCACCACTGCGACTCGTCGGAGGCGTACTACGCGCACACGCCCGGCCTCCAGGTGGTCGCGCCGGCCACGCCGACCGACGCGTACGCGCTGCTGCGGGCCGCGATCGCGAACCCGGACCCGGTCGTCTTCCTGGAGCCTAAGAAGCTCTACTGGAGCAAGGAGGAGATCGAGTTCCCGGTCGTGGCGCCCGGCATCGGGACCGCGGTGGTCCGCCGGTCCGGGACCGACGCGACGCTCATCGCGTACGGCCCGAGCCTGCCCGTGGCGATCGAGGCCGCCGAGGTCGCCGCCACCGAGGGCCGCAGTCTCCAGGTGGTCGACCTGCGCTCGATCGTCCCGTTCGACGACGAGACGGTGTGCGCCGCGGTCCGCTCCACCGGCCGCGCCGTGGTGATCACCGAGTCGGCCGGGTTCGCCGGAGTCGCCGCGGAGATCGCCGCCCGGGTGACCGAACGCTGCTTCACCAGCCTGGCCGCGCCGGTCCGGCGGGTCACCGGGTTCGACATCCCGTACCCGCCGCCGAAGCTGGAGCACTTCCAGCTGCCCGGCGTGGACCGGGTGCTCGACGCCGTCGACGACCTGAACTGGGAGCAGTGATGACCACGAAGACCTTCGTGCTGCCGGATCTGGGCGAGGGCCTCACCGAGGCGGAGGTGGTGCAGTGGCTGGTTGCCGAGGGTGACGAGGTCGCGGTGGACCAGAGCATCGCCGAGGTGGAAACGGCGAAGTCCGTGGTGGAGGTGCCGTCGCCGTACGCCGGACGGGTGTGCACGCTGCACGCGAAAGCGGGCAGCACGCTCGCCGTCGGCGAACCTCTGATCAGCGTGGAAGCGGCCTCCTCGCCGGCGGCCGACGCCTACCGGGAGGAGGAGCGGGCCGGCTCCGGCAACGTCCTCGTCGGATACGGCACCAGCGACACGCCGGCCCGGCACCGGCACCGCCGTCCCCGGCCTCGCGCCGCGACCGGTGCTCCGGCCGTTACCGGTTCTCCGGCCGCGACCGGGTCAGGGCGGCCGCCGCAAGTGATCTCGCCGCTGGTGCGCAACCTCGCCCGCAGCAACGGCGTCGACCTGACCACGGTGGAGCCGACCGGCCGGGGTGGCGTGATCACCCGCGCCGACGTGGAACGGGCGATGGTCAAGCCCGCTGCGGCCGCCGCGGCCACCGGGGAGCGCCGGACCCCGCTGACCGGGTTCCGCAAGGCCGCGACGGCCGCGTTGAGCCGCAGCCGCGCCGAGATCCCGGAGGCGACCGTCTGGGTCGACGTGGACGCCACCGCGCTGTGGCGGCTGCGGGAGAGCAACCCGGACGGTCCCGGCCTGCTCGCCTACCTGGCCCGCTTCACCGTCGCCGCGCTGCGCGCCTACCCGGTGCTCAACGCCCGGTTCGACGCCGAGCGCCAGGAGATCGTCGAGTACGACCGGATCGACCTGGGCATCGCGGTGCAGGGCGAGCGCGGCCTGGTCGTGCCGGCGGTGCTCGGCGCGGAGTCGATGACCACCACCCGGCTCGGCGAGGAGATCCGCCGGGTGACCGCGGCCGCCCGGGCCGGTAAGGCCACCGCTCAGGAGCTGGCGGCCGGCACGTTCACGCTCAACAACTACGGCAATCTGGGAGTTGACGGCAGCGCGGCGATCATCAATCACCCGCAGGTGGCGATCCTCGGCTTCGGCCGGATGCTCGATCGGCCGTGGGTGGTCGACGGCGAGCTCTGCGTTCGTAAGATCACGCAGATGAGCTTCGTCTTCGATCACCGGGTCTGCGACGGCGGCACGGCGGCCGGCTTCATGCGCAGCGTCGCCGACGCGATCGAGAACCCGGCCTCGGCGATCGCCCGCCTGTGATCCTGGTCGACGCCGGCGACGGCGACCCGGACTTCGACGCCGCCCTCGGGCCGCTGCTGCTGCGGCACGGCATCGGCGACGCCGTGGACATCGTGCGGGTCTACTCGCCGGCGCCGACCGCGGCGTTCAGCCGCCGCGACACGCTGCGTCCCGGTTACCAGCGGGCCGTCGCCGCCGTCCGCTCGGCCGGGTTCGCCCCGGTGGTCCGGCCGCAGGGTGGCAGCCTCGCCGCCCAGCATCGGGGCAGCGTGATCATCGACCACGTGCACCGGTCCGGGCCGCAGCCGCCGGACCCGGCCGGGCGGTTCCAGCACTTCGCCGCCATGCACGCCGCGATGCTCGCCCGGCTCGGTGTCGACGCCCACGTCGGCGCGGTCCCGGGGGAGTACTGCCCGGGCGAGTACAGCATCAACGACGGCTCGGCGAAGCTCGCCGGGTCGGCGCAGCGGATCACCCGGGACGGCTGGCTGTTCAGCACGGTGATCCAGGTGACCGGCTCGGCCGTGCTGCGCGGGGCGCTGCTCACGGCGTACGCCGCATTGGGTTATGAATTCGATCCGGCGACCGTGGGGGCCATCGCGGACCGCGCCCCGGCAGTGACCGTGGAAGGGGTCCGGGCGGCTGTCCTGGACGCTTATGGACTGATCGGCCCGCCGGTCGCCCTGCCATCGTGGATGGCGACCGGTCCGCTCAGCTAGCTCCAGGTCCGACCGTGGCCGCGGCCAGGCGCTGGAACTCGTCGGCGGCGCCGTTGAACAGGAAGTCCACGGTCTGGGTGAGGGCGATCGCGGTGAGGTCGCGGTTCGGGTCGGTGAACCAGACGGTGCCGTATCCGCCCTCCCAGCCGTAGCGGCCGGGCTCGGAGACGGCGTCCGGCACGACGCTGACGGCCATGCCGTATCCCCAGCCGCGGCCCTGGAGCGGGAACGCGCCGGCCTCGGCGAGTTGCCGGGTGGTCAGATGGTTGGTGGTCAGCAGCCGTACCGATGCGGGCGACAGCAGCCGCCGGCCGTGGTGGACGCCCCGGTCGCGCAGGAACCGGCTGAAGGCGGCGTAGTCGTCGATTGTCGTGGCCAGCCCGGCGGCGCCGGACGGGAAGGCGGGCGGCCGGGCCCACTCCTCCGGCCGGGAGCCGGGCTGCGGCGTGAGCTGTCCGGTGGCCGGGTCGGTCGCGTACAGGCCGGGGAGCCGGTGCGCCTCGGCGGGTGGCAGCGAGAAGCCGGTGTGGTCCATGCCCAGCGGCTGGAAGATCCGCCGGCGCAGGAACTCGCCGAGCGGCTGGCCGGCGGCCCGGGCGATCAGCACGCCGAGCACCAGCGAGCCGGTGTTGTACTGCCACCGGGTGCCGGGCTGGCACATCAGCGGCAGCGTGCCGAACCGCCGGATCCACTCGTCGGGGCCGAGCGGCGTACGCGGATCCGGTTGCGCGAGCACCAGCTGCAACTCGTCGGCCCTGGTGATGATCGGGTACGGCGGCTGCACCTCGGGTTCGAAGATGATGCCGTGCCCCATCCGGAAGGTCAGCAGGTCCTCCACCGTGATCGGGCGCACCGCCGGGACGGTCTGATCGAGCGGCGCGTCGAGCCGGGTGAGGACACGCCGGTCGGCCAGCGCCGGGAGGAGCCGGTCGACCGGCTGGTCCAGGGCCAGCCGGCCGTCCTCGACGAGCATCATGGCGGCCGCCGCGACGATCGGTTTGGTCAGCGAGGCGATCCGGAACGGCGTGCCGCGGCGCAACGGCTCGGTGCTGTCGAGCGCCACGGTCCCGACGGTGCCGACGTGCCGGCGCCCGCGGTGTTCGACCAGATAGACGGCACCGACCAGGTCGCCCCGCGCGACGCGGGCCGCCATCGCGTCGTGCAGGGCGGCGATCCCGGTCCGCCAGGGCGTGCCGGCGCCGGTGGTCATCGTCGCCACCGCGGCGGCGCCGGCGCCGGTGAGCAGTGTTCGTCGGTGCATTGCTGGTCCCCTCTCCGATCGGTCATACCCATGCAGACGGTCGGGACCGTGCAAACTCGACGGTGCCCGAAGCGCGTGCGATGATCCACCGGGTGACGGATCTGCAAACCCATCGCCCGCACCCGGCCCGGGTCTACGACTATCTGCTCGGCGGCAAGGACAATTTCGCGGCCGACCGCGAGGCGGCCGAGCGGGGGCTGAAGGCGAACCCGGACAGCCGGATCCCGCCCCGGGAGAACAGGTTGTTCCTGCGCCGGGCGGTGCGATTCCTGGCCGAGCAGGGCATCGACCAGTTCCTCGACATCGGCACCGGGATCCCGAGCGCGCCGAATGTCCACCACGTGGCGCAGGACATCAATTCCCGGGCGCGGATCGTTTACGTCGACAATGACCCGATCGTGCTGGCACACGCCCGCGCGTTGCTGACCAGTCACCCGGACGGCAAAACGGATTACATCGACGCGGATCTGCGCGACGTCGACGCGATCCTGGACGCGGTCAGGCGCAGCGGCACGCTCGACCTGAATCGCCCGGTCGGCCTGCTGCTGATCGCGATCCTGCATTTCCTCGGTGACGAGGACGACCCGTGGGGGATCGTCGAGCGTCTTCTCGCGGCGCTGCCGGCCGGCAGCTATCTTGTCCTGTCGCACCTGACCGGCGATTTCCGGCCGGAGGCGTGGGAGAAGGTGGCAGAGGTCTACCGCAACCAGGGCGTCACCATGAGGGTCCGCTCCCGGGCCGAGATCGAGCGCTTCCTCACCGGTCTGGACCTGGTCGAGCCGGGGTTGCGGATCGTCCCGGCGTGGCGGCCCGACCTGGGTGAACCCACCGAGCCGGCGCCGTCGGACGCGCAGGTCTCCGTCTATGGGGCGGTGGCACGTTATCGTCCTGCGGGTGCGGATAAGTGAGATCACCGCGGCTGACTGGCCGCAGGTCTGGGCGATCATCCACGAGGTGATCCAGGCCCGGGAAACCTTTCCCTACGACCCGGAGATGACGGAGGACCAGGCGCGCCCGATGTGGCTCGAGACGCCGCCCGGCCGGACCGTCGTCGCGGTCGCCGACGGACGTGTTCTCGGCACCGCGAAAATGGGCCCCAACCGTCCCGGCCCGGGATCGCACATCGCCACCGCGAGCTTCATGGTGGCCGCCGATTCGCGCGGGAAAGGCGTCGGCACCGCCCTTTGCCGGGACGCCCTCGACTGGGCCGCGGGTGCCGGTTACGCGGGCATGCAGTTCAATGCGGTGGTCGCGTCGAACCGGTCGGCCGTCGAGCTCTACCAGCGGCTCGGTTTCGAGGTTCTCGGCACCGTGCCGGAGGCGTTCGAGCATCCCACTCTCGGCCGGGTCGGCTTACACCTCATGTATGTGAGGTTCTGAGGCGGGTCACGGCATTCTGCGCCGACAGGTTCCAGCCTTTTGCGTACGCCGTACCGAAATCGTCCTCACCCAGAGCGGCCCGTGCGCGCGCCGCGATCGCCACGCCCCGCGGGTCGCTGCGGTCGTGCGCACCCCGCAGCCGGGCCGCGACACCCAGCAGCACGGCGGCCTCGTGCTGCCGTCCGCGTGCCTGCGCCAGCCCGGCCCCGCCGATCGCCACCACCGCCAGGATCGGCAGGTCCCGGGCGGCCACCCCGGCCGCGTACGCCTCCCGCAACGCCTCCTCCGCACCGCGCAGGTCACCCTGCTCCAGCCGGAGCGAAGCCCGGACGCTGCCGACCAGCGTCCGGGCATGGTTGCCGGACAACCCGGTGGCCGCGGGCAGCCCCCGGTCGGCGTCGTCGAGCAGTTCCCGCGCCCGATCCAGGTCACCCGACCACAGCCGGAACTCGGCCTCCCGGGTGTCCAGCAGCACCAGCATCTCCGCCGACGCCGCCCGGGCCGCCCGGTCCCGTGCCGCCTCGATCGTCGCGGCGGCCAGCCCGGCCTCGCCGCGCCGCACGTGCAGGTCGATCCACCGCAGGTCGCTGTACACCTGATCGCCGAGGCCGACCGTGCCGAACTCGGCGGCGAGCTTCCGGGCGTCGCGCAGATCGGCCAGCACACCGTCCAGGTCGCCGTCGTACTGCCGCAGCTGGGCACGCATCGGCAGCGCGGCGGCCTGCCCCCAGCGGTCGCCCGCCCGCCGGAAGCAGGCCAGCGCCGCGTCCACGGCGGCGCGCATCCGGTCGAGGTCACCCACGTTCTCCGCGATCTGCGCCTGGAACAGCCGGGCCAGGCCGGCCGGCCACGGGTCGCCACCGCCGGCCAGGTGCTCGAAGATCGCCAGCGCGGCCGCGTCCTCGTCCAGGAACGCGAGCAGGACCGGGCCGAACACCCGGAAGGGACTGGGCAGTTCCGGACTCGCGACCAGCAGGTCGGCCAGCTCCCGCATCCGCGCCCGGTCGGCCGCGTCGCTGGTCGCCGCCCGGTGCAGCAGGTGCATCGCCTCGGCGCAGGCCCGTTCGGGCGTCGGCTCGCCACCGGGCACCGCCAGCGCCGCACCCAGCCAATACGTCGCGTCCTGGTCGCGTCCGAGCAGATGCCAGTACCAGCACAGCCGCAGCGCGAGTCGGACCGCCCCGGCGCGGTCGCCGGTGTCGCAGCGCCGGCGCAGGGCGGCGAGCGCGTTGTCGTACTCGGCGGTGATCACCCGCATGGCCGCCAGCTGGCCGGGCCCGCGCAACCGCGGATCGCACCGGTCCATCAGCCCGGTGACGTAGTCGGCGGCCAGGTCCCGGACCGCGCCCGGATCGGCCGTCCGCCCGACGGCGTACTCACGAATCGTCTCCAGCATCCGGTAGCGATCCGAACCGGACACCAGCTGCACCAGCGACCTGTCGACGAGGCTTGCCAGCACCTGCGGGACCTCGGCCGGGGGCACTCCGGCGCCGGCGCAGACCGCCGTGGCCGAGGCCGCTGTCACGCCGCCCGGCAGGACCGCGATCCGCTCCGCGACGGTACGTTCGTCGTCGCTCAGCAGCTGCCAGCTCCACTCGATCACCGCCCGCAGCGTCCGGTGCCGGGCCGGGCCGTCGTCATCGCCGCCGAGCGGGTCCCACCGATCGGCCAGCTCATCCGGGGACACCGTGCGCAACCGGGCAGCGGCCAGCTCCAGGGCGAGCGGCAGCCCGTCCAGGCTCCGCACCACCCGCACGATCCCGGGCGCCGTCTTTCGATCAAGAGCAAATTCCGGACGTACGGCCACCGCACGCTCGAGGAACAGTCGGACCGCCGCGGCCCGTCGCGCCTCGTCGACGTCGGCGCCCGGATCGGGGAGCCCGAGCGGGCCGAGCGGGACGAGGGCCTCGCCGCCGATCGCCAGCGGCTCGCGGCTGGTGGCCAGCACGCGTACCCGGGGACAGCGGGTCAGCAGGCCCTCGACCAGCGCGGCGACCGCGTCGACGAGGTGCTCGCAGTTGTCCACGACGAGCAGGCTCTCCCGGCCGCCGAGCCGTTCGACCAGGAGGTCCAGGTCGCCGGTCGCGGCGCGAGGCCGGGCCTCGAAGACGGCCGGGCCGCGCAGTCCGATCGCGGCGAGTACGGCGGTGCCGAGTTTGACGGGTTCGGTGGTCGAGGTCAGGTCGACGAGCCACGCCCCGTCGCGATAGCCCTGCCGGAGGCGGTGGGCGGCCTCGACGGCGAGCCTGGTCTTGCCGGCGCCACCGGGACCGACGACGGTCACCAGGCGTCCGGTGCTGAGCAGCCGGCCGATCCGGTCCAGGTCGTCGTCACGTCCGACGAAGCTGGTCATCGGCACGGGCAGGCCCTCGCCGTCCAAGGCCCGCTCGATCTCGGCGAGATCGGCGGCCACCTCGAGCGACAGCTGGGTGAGACGGGTGGCGACAGCGGGGGCGGCCATCGCGACGGTGTCCGGTTCGGAACCCGGGCGCTCGCTCCACAGCCTCAGGGCCTCGCCGAGCGCGGCGGCCGCGCCGCGCGGATCGCCGGCGTGCCATCGGCGCCGGCCCGCGGCGGCCAGCCGCTCGAACCGCAGCACGTCCACGTCGGCTGGGTCCACGGCCAGGCGGTAGCCGCCGTCCGTCCGGGTGACGTCGCCTGCGGCGCCGAGCGTGCGGCGCAGGCGGGAGACGAGAGCTTGCAGTGCGTGGGCGGGGTCGCCGGGCGGCGTCTCGGGCCAGATCGCGCCGATCAGGGTGCCCGGGGCGACCGGGTGGCCGGCGGCGAGCGCCAGACGTACCAGAAGCGTCTTCAACCGTGACCCGGCAACGGTCCGGTCCGTGTCGCCGCGAGAAACCCGCAAACCGCCGAACAGCGTGATCCGCAGCCGATCCATCCCGTGATCCTCGCAAACCAGCGCCGTGACAGCGCCGTGTGAGCGGCGCGCGCCAGTCTTCGGGCACGGCGATGCGCCGCTTCCGGAACGGCGACAAGCCGCCTCCGGGCCGGTGACGGGCCGCTCGAGCATGACCACGAACCATGGAGGTACCGATGACGGGGACGAACGGTCCGGACCGATGGGTCCGGACGTGGGGTGCCGCACCTCAGGCGCCCGGTGCGGCGGTTGCCGCTCTCGAGCCGTTCGCCGACGCGACGCTGCGCCAGGTGGTGCGGGTCAGCGGCGGCGGCCGGGCGGTGCGGGTGCGCTTCACCAACGAGTACGGGACCGCGCCGCTGACCATCGGCGCGGCACGGGCCGGCGACCGGGCGCTGACCTTCGCCGGCCGGCAGTCCGCGACGGTGCCGGTCGGCGCGCCGCTGCTGAGCGATCCGGTGGACCTGGCGGTGCCGGCTCTCGCCCGGCTGACGATCAGCGCCTACCTGCCGGGCCGGGTGGAGAGCTGCACCGGGCACGGGCGGCCGGTCGAGGCGAGCTGGCTGATCCCGGGCGACGCCGTCGCCGCCCGGGACCTGCCGGGGAATGCGGTGCCGCTGCCGGTCCGGGCCCTGATCTCGGCGGTGGACGTGATCCCGGACGGCCCCGCCGAGGCCGTCGTTGTGCTCGGTGACTCGATCGCCGACGGGTTCGGCTCGGCGCCGGACGCCGACCGCAGCTGGCCGGACCGGCTGGCCGAGCGACTCACCGGCGTCTGCGTGGTCAACCAGGGGATCAGCGGGAACCGGCTGCTGAACGAGGGGCACGGGGACGCCGCGCCGGCCCGGTTCGACCGGGACGTGCTGGCCACGCCGGGACTCGGTTACCTGGTGGTGGCGATCGGGCTGGGCGACATCGGGATCTCCTATGCGCCGCGTGACGCGGACGGGCCGCCGGCCGAGTTCCTGACGATGTTCCCCGGGGCGCCGGTGACGGCGGACGACCTGATCGCGGGGTACCGGCAGCTGATCGCCCGGGCGCGGGACCGCGGAGTCATGGTCTACGGCGCGACGCTCACGCCGTACGGAAGGGATGAGATGTTCTCGATGGACGGCGAACGCGTGCGGCAGGCGGTCAACGACTGGATCCGCACCGGTGGCGCCTTCGACGCGGTGCTGGACTTCGACGCGGTGTGGCGCGATCGGGAGCGGCCGAGCCGGGTCATCGACGGTTTTCACGCGGGGGACGTGCACGGCAGCGACGCGGGGTATCGCGCGCTGGCCGACTCCATCGACCTGGCACTGTTCGCGAAGGGGATCTGACATGCACGACGTGGTGATCGTGGGAGCCGGGCCGGTCGGGCTGTTCCTCGCCGGCGAGCTGGCCCTGGCCGGGTGCTCGGTGCTGGTGCTCGAACGGGAGGCGGAGCCGCACAGCCCGTGGCGGGTGATGCCGCTCGGCATGCGGGGGCTGTCCGCCGGGTCGGTCGAGGCGTTCTACCGGCGGGGGATGCTGGAGTCGCTGATGCCGGAGGCCTCGTTCGCGCCGGACGCCGCGGCTCCGCCGCCGCGGGCCGTGGGGCACTTCGCCGGCATGATGCTCGATCCGGGTGTGATCGATGCCGGGGCGCTGCGGTACCGGCTGCCCAGCCCGGCGCTCGAAGGCATGATGACCAGCCTTGATGCGGTCGAGACGGTGCTCGCCGAGCGGGCCGTGAAGCTCGGGGTGCAGATCCGGCGGGGGATCACGGTCACCGGCGTCGAGCAGGCCGGCGACGGTGTGCTCGCCCGGGCCGGGGAGCAGGTCTTCCCGGCGCGCTGGCTGGTCGGCTGCGACGGCGGGCGCAGTGCCGTGCGGCGGCTCGCGGGGTTCGACTTCGCCGGCACGCAAGCGCAGTTCACCGGCTACATCGCGCACGTCGACATCGACGACCTGGAGAAGCTGCGTCCCGGGTTCAACCTGACTCCGGAGGGGATGTACCTGCGGATGTTCGTGCCGGGGCACATCGGGATCATGGACTTCGACGGGGGCGCGTACGACCGGACGCAGCCGCCGGGCGCGGAGCATCTCCAGGAGGTGCTGCGCCGGGTCTCCGGGACCGACGTGACGGTGACCGGGGTGCGGCTGGCGTCGAGCTTCACGGACCGGGCGAAGCAGGCGAGCGCGTACCGGCGGGGTCGGGTGCTGCTGGCCGGGGACGCGGCGCACATCCACTCGCCGCTCGGCGGGCAGGGGCTCAACCTCGGGATCGGCGACGCGATGAACCTGGGCTGGAAACTCGCGTCGGTGGTCCGGGGGAGCGCAGCGGAGGGGCTGCTCGACAGCTACACGGCGGAGCGGCACCCGGTCGGGGCGCGGGTCCTGGACTGGTCCCGGGCGCAGGTGGCGGTGATGCGGCCGGACCCGTATGCGCCCGCCCTGCAAGCCCTGGTGCGCGACCTGCTCGGCACCGGAGAAGGAACCACCTATGTGTACGAGCGGCTGAACGGCACGTCGCTCCGCTACGACCTCGGCGACGATCGGCCGCTGGTCGGCCGCAACGCGCCGGACCTGCGTCTCGCGGACGGCACCGCGCTCGGTGACCTGCTGCGGGAAGGGCTCGGGGTGGTGCTGGACTTCAGCGGCGACCGGGCCCTGCACGCGGCGGCGGGCCGCTGGCCGAGCCGCATCCGCTATGTGGCCGGACCGGCGCGCGACGACCTGGGGCTGCGGGCCGTGCTGGTCCGCCCGGACGGGTTCGTCGCCTGGATCGCCGAGAACGACTCGGATCGGGCGGCGTTCGAGAAGTCGGCCGGCCGCTGGTTCGGCAGCCCGGAGAGATGAGATCCGCTCGTCAGGAGTGCCGGCCGGCAGCCGCTTCGCATCGCGGCTGCCGGCCTCGGCGCGCTGTCACGGCGCCGGCCGGGAGGTCACCAGTTCCGGCCGGCCTTGCGGAACATCTCGTCCTGCACCGGGTCGGGCAGGATCTCCCGGACCTCCTGCGCACAGCGGCAGCTCGCGGCGATCTTGGCGGCCCACTTCAGGGCCTCCTCGCGGGTGGCCACCTCGAGCACCGCGAAACCGCCGATGACCTCCTTGGTCTCCGGGTACGGCCCGTCGGTGACGATGCCGTCGGTGGCCACGATGGCGGCCTGCTGGCGTTCGAGCCCGGCGCCGTAGACCCAGACGCCGGCGTCCATGGCCTCCTGACACACCGCATGCGCCGCTTCCGCCACGTCGCCCATCTCGTCGGCGGCGATGTGGTCCATCGCGCCGTCGTTGAACGACACCAAGTACCGGGCCATGATGACTCCCTCGTCTCGGCGGCTCCGTCGACCGCCTCTCACCTGTCCTACGAACGCCGTGCCCCGGATCCGACACCGGGCCGGAACAATTCTCGCGGGGTCTGCGCCGGACCGGCGGTTCACTCGCCGTGCGTCGGAATGCTGAGCGCGCCGACGACGGCGGCGACGGTGAGCAGGAGATCGGCGAGGATCAGTCGCTGTGCGCGTTCCGTCCGGCCCTCGGACGAGGTCGCGATGGACAGCAGGCCGCACACCACTGCGGCACCCGCGACGAGGACCGCCAGTCCGGCCAGGATCCGGCTGCCGACCTCGAAGACGGTGATGAGCAGGGCGAGGAACCCGACGTAGCCGGCCGGAAGGAGCAGCAGGGCGGCGCCGACACCGAAGGCCACCGTCTGATAAGTGCGCTCTCGCCGGGTCGCTGGTGGCTGATCGGGGTCCGGGGGAGGACCGGGATGGGCGCTCATCGAGCAAGTCTATGGGTCAGGCGCCGTGTTGGGCGTGGGTGGCGAGGTCGCGGGCGAGGCGGACGTGGGGGATGGACCAGAGGATGAGGGTCCGGGAGGGTTCGGCGGACCAGACGCGGAAGCCGTAGCGGCGGTCGGTGGTGAAAGCGTCGGTGATGCCGGGGAAGGCGCCGAAGGCGAGGTTGCCGGAGCCGTCGGACTGTTCGGTGATGACCGGGGGTGGCAGGGAGGTGAGGTATGCGGTGGTGAGGCGAGTGCCGGACCAGCCGCGGTGGATGAGGAGGCGGCTTGTGGTGATCGTGTAGCGGGTCCGGCGTGAGGCGACGGCGCGGATGATGAAGCGGGCGAAGACGAGGTAGAGGCCGGCGAGCACGAAGAGCAGGCCCCAGAGGGCGAAGAGGGCCGGGCCGCCGCTGAGCACGATGCCGGCTTCCCAGTACACGACGATGCCGCACCAGACGAGACTGAGCGGGATCAGGAAGACGTCGGTGGCGCGGAACAGCAGGTGTCGCACCGGGCGGCCCTCCCAGAGGACGCCCTCACCTGGCAAGAGATCGGTCTCCACGAATTCATCATGATCTCGGCCCGCCCGGGTGTCGAGGCGTTAGGTCGGCCACTTGTGATCGCTGACGTGTCAACTACTTCGTAGTGTTGAGGGATGAGTGGTGGTCGGGCGACGGTGGTGGTCATCGGTGCTGGTCAGGCGGGACTGTCGGCGGGCTACCACCTGAAGCGGCGGGGCTTCGCCGGCGCGCTGCCGGTCGCCGCGGGCACGGGCGGGGACCGGACGTTTGTGGTCCTGGACTCCGGGGACGGGCCCGGGGGAGCGTGGCGGCATCGGTGGGAGTCGTTGCGGATGGGTACGGTCAACGGGATCTTCGACCTGCCCCGGTTTCCCCGGCCGGCCGTTGATCCGTCAGAGCCCAGCCGGACGGCGGTGCCGCGGTACTTCGCGGAATTCGAGCGGGTCGCCGCGTTGCCGATAATGCGGCCGGTGACGGTTCTGGCCGTACGGAAAACGGGTTTTGATCTTGTGGTGGAGACGGACCGCGGGGAGTGGGTGGCTCGGGCGGTGGTCAATGCGACCGGGACCTGGGGGAATCCGGTTCTGCCGCATTATCCCGGGCAGGGGAGTTTTGCCGGGCGGCAGCTGCACACGCGGGATTACGTTTCGGCGGAGGAGTTCTCGGGGCTTCGGGTGGCGGTTGTCGGGGGCGGGATTTCCGCGGTTCAGCTTTTGGAGGAGATTTCCCGGGTGGCGACCACTTTCTGGTACACGCGGCGGGAGCCGGTCTTCCGGGAGGACGGCTTCGAGCCGGAGGTGGCGGGGCGGGAGACGATCGCCAAGGTGGTCGCGGATGTCGAGGCGGGACGGCCTACCGGGAGTGTCGTTTCCTACACCGGGCTCGCCTGGACGGATTACGCGCTGGCGGCCAAGCGGCGTGGGGCGCTGGAGCGACGGCCGATGTTCGCCCGGATCGAGCCGCACGGGGTTCGGGAGGTGGACGGCTCATTCACCGAGGTTGACGTGATCCTGTGGGCCACCGGATTCAAGGCGGCGCTGGGACATCTGGATCCGCTGGGCTTGCGGAACGAGCAGGGTGGCATTCGGATGACCGGGACGCAGGTGGCCGGGGAGCCGCGGGTGCATCTGATCGGATTCGGTCCGTCGCAGTCGACGGTGGGAGCGAACCGGGCCGGGCGGGAGGCGGTCGGCGCCCTCGTGAAGTACCTCGACTCGAGCATGGTGACCTCGGTTTAGTACTGCAACCCGATGTCGTTGCGTACGGCGGTTCGAGTCGTTTGCGGCAGTGACGGGCTCGGGCTTGTTGCCGGCGTCGGCGGCGGTAGTGGGACCGGTGCCAGAGGCGCCGGCAGATACAACTCCCGGTCGATCAGCGCCGGCCGGCACCGGATAGCCGCCTAGCAGCGATTCGCTGGACCGGGTGGCAAACCGGAAGTTGCGGCTTCCGCCCTCGGGGTTGAACCCGGTCGCCACGGCGACGGCCTCCAGCAGCGTCGACTTGCCTGAGCCGTTGTCGCCGATCAGGAATGTAGCGCCGGGGGCCAGGTCCAGCCCACCCGCGGCCCGAAGCCCGGCAACCACTGGCAGGTCGAACGGGTAGGCGGCCGTGTCGACGCCATCCGCGGTTGCCGCCGCGTCGTCGACCCTGATGTGCCGCACGAACCAACCGCCGGGCTCTCGTCCGGAGCCGCCGAAGCTCACGCAGCTGTCCTGGGCGGGCGTCAGGTCCGCAGGGCTGTGAGGACCGCGGCGACTTCCGGGCGGGACACCGTGGGGCGGCGGACGGCCGCGGTGATGCGGCGGGACACCGGCGGGCTCAGCGGGCGCGTGGTGACCTGGTAGGCCGGGTCGATGGCCAGGCTGGGGAGCAGGGTCACCGACCAGCCCCGCTCCACGTGGCGCAGGGCGAGCAGGTAGTTGTTGAAGCGGCAGATGACCGTCGGCTCGAAGCCGGCTTCGCGGCACAGGCGGGTGGCCAGTTCGGACATGTAGGAACCGGTCATGTCGAAGGTCCAGCGCTGGTCGGCGCAGGCCTTGAGGTCGACGGCCTCGCAGGCGGCCAGGGGATGGCCGGCGGGCAGCACCAGGACGATGGTGTCCTCGGTGATCGGGACCAGGTCCAGGGCCGGATCGAGTTCGGCGCCGGTGAAATCGGTCGTGGTGATGATGACGTCTACGTCGCCGCGGCGCAGGGCCGGCATGCTGTCGTGCGGCTCCAGTTCGACCAGGGTCACGGTGAGATCCGGGTGGCGCTCGGCGAGACGGGCGACGGCGGGGACGGCCAGGGTGTGGATCGCGCTCTGGAAGGCGGCCAGGGTGACCGTGCCGACCGGCTCGTCGGCGAGACCGCGCAGCTCGGCCTCGGTGGCGTCCATGGCGGCCAGGATCTCGCGGGCGCGGGCCGCGAGCAGGACACCGGCCGCGGTGAGCCGGACCCGGCGGCCGGTGCGTTCCAGCAGGACGGCACGCGTCTCCCGTTCCAGCGTCGCGAGCTGCTGGGAGACGGCGGAAGCGCTAAGGTTGGCGTGCTGGGCCACCGCTCGCACGGTGCCGTACGTCGCCAGGTCGGCCAGCAGTCGCAACCGCCATGGGTTCAGGGCCATGGGCGTACTGTAAAGCGTTTCTTAACAGCCACGTCGGAAACGTGTGCTGGACCTGATGCTCGGGAGTTTCTAGCGTCGGGGCATGACTGATGCGTTCTGGAGCGATGCCGACCGCCATCTGATCCGCTACTCCGGGGCGGGCAGTTTCGTTCCGGAGATCATCGAGCGGGCCGAGGGCAGCTTCGTTCATACCGCGGACGGACGGAGACTGCTCGATTTCACGTCCGGGCAGATGAGTGCGATTCTCGGGCACTCACATCCGGCGGTGGTGGCGACGATTCAGCGGCAGGCGGCGACGCTCGACCATCTGTTCAGCGGAATGCTGTGCCGGCCGGTGGTCCACCTGGCCCGGCGGATCGCGGCGTCGTTGCCGGAGCCGTTGGAGAAGGTGCTGTTGCTGACCACCGGGGCCGAGTCGAACGAGGCGGCGATCCGGATGGCGAAACTGGTCACCGGCGGGCACGAGATCGTGTCGTTCGGGCGGTCGTGGCACGGGATGACGCAGGCGGCGGCGGGCGCGACCTACAGCGCGGGGCGTAAGGGCTATGGGCCGGCGGCGGCCGGGAACTTCGCCATTCCGACGCCGAACAGCTATCGGCCGGACTTCACCACGGCGGACGGGGAACTGGATTGGCGGCGGCAGCTGGATTACGCGTTCGACCTTTTCGACGCGCAGTCGGTGGGCAGTTTCGCCGGGTGCATCGTGGAGCCGATTCTCAGTTCGGGCGGGGTGATCGAGCTGCCGGAGGGGTATCTGGCGGCGCTGCGGGACAAGTGTCACGAGCGGGGTGGGCTGCTCATTCTGGACGAGGCGCAGACGGGGCTCTGTCGTACCGGGAATTGGTATGCCTTTGAACGCGACGGCGTGGTGCCGGACATTCTCACGCTGTCGAAGACGCTCGGCGCCGGGCTGCCGCTCGCCGCGGTGGTGACCAGCGCGGAGATCGAACGGGTCGCGCACGAGCGGGGCTTCCTGTTCTTCACGACGCACGTGTCGGACCCGCTGGTGGCGGCGGTCGGCAACACCGTCCTGGACGTCCTCGAGGCGGAGAACCTGGACCGGCGGGCGGCGGAGCTGGGGGCGTACCTGCACAAGGGACTGCGGGAGCTGGCCGCCCGGCACGAGGTGATCGGGGACGTGCGCGGGCGAGGGCTGCTGGTCGGTCTCGAACTGGTGCTGGACCGCGACACCAAGAAGCCGGCCGACGAGCTGGGATCGATCGTCACCCGTCGCTGCCTGGAGGGCGGGCTGCACATGAACGTGGTGCAGCTGCCCGGCATGGGCGGGGTGTTCCGGATCGCGCCGCCGTTGACGGCGACGCCCGCCGAACTCGATCTGGGCATCGAGATCTTGGACCGTGCCCTGAGCCTTTCGCGCCTCGCGGCCGTATGAAAGATTAGGACCGCACGTTCGACGGCCTGGGGGAGGTCTGACGCGACATGGCTGGTGCCGCATCGCGATGGGTTCTGGCGTTGGTACTCGGTTCCGGCGCGGTGTTCGCTGCCGCGCCCGCGCAGGCGGCGCCGGTGGCCAGCGCCTCGTGCGCGATCGGGGCCGTGAGCGCGGCGGATCGAGCGATCGCCGGCCAGTTGAAGCCGGCGATGAACGGGCGGCGGCTCGGGTCGTCGGTCAGCGGCCGGGCCATCGCGTGCGCGCGGGTCATCGTCGCGGTCGTGCAGCAGCGCAAGCTGGGACAGCGGGCCGCGCTGATCGCCATGACGACGGCGGTCGCGGAGAGCGAGCTGACCAACCAGATCATCGCCACCGACCATGACAGCCTCGGGCTGTTCCAGCAGCGGGCGTCGCAGGGGTGGGGACGCCCGGATCAGCTGGTGGACCCGGTCTACGCGACGAACAAGTTCCTCGACTCGATGATCCGCAAATATCCGCACGGCAGCTGGATGAGCGGGGACATCGGGGCGATCTGTCAGAAGGTGCAGATCTCGGCGCGGCCGGCGGCGTACTCGCCGGAGATCCACGACGCGGCGCTGATCGTGGGCGCGGTGTGGTCCCGTCCGGCGGTGGCCCCGCCGGCGTCGTCCACCACCACCGCTCCGGCGGGGCCGTTCCAGCGGACGCTGACCACGGCCCAGGTGCAGATGGCGGGGTTGGAGGGGCGGCACGCGCTCGCGATGGCGGACTGGAACGCGGACGGCAAGCCGGACCTGATGGTGGTGACCGGGGCGGGCGCCGCCACCGGGCGGACCGAGGTCCGGATCATCGACGGGGCGTCGAACTTCCTGTCGCTGCTGCTGGTGACGGCCACCGCGCTGGGGCCGACGGACGAGCGGCACGACTACGCGTTCACGGACTTCAACGGCGACAAGAAGCCGGACCTGGTGCTGACGCAGCGGTCGGGGACGGCCAGTGGGCGTACCGAGATCCGCATCGTCGACGGGGCTTCCAGCTTCCAGAAAATTCTGCTGGACACGGCTACCGGGCTCGGGGCCACCGACGAGAAGTACCAGTTCGCGGTGGCGGACTGGAACGCGGACGGACGGGCCGACCTGGTGGCGGCGCAGACGGCCGGGACCCGCAGTGGGAAGGTCGAGGTGCAGGTCCTGGACGGGGCTTCGAACTTCCAGCAGGTGGCGCCGGTGGTGGTCAGCGGCGCGCCGGCCGGGGACGGGATCCGGGTCGCGGTCGCGGACTGGAACGCCGACAAGCGGGCCGACCTGGTGACCCTGCAGAAGGGAAGTGTCCGGGCCTGGGACGGGGCTTCGGCGCTGACGCGGTCGCTGACCCAGGCCTCGGTGGCCGCCGACGGCAAGGAACTCGTGGTCACCGAGTGGAACGCGGACGGGCATCCGGATCTGGCGGCGGTGACGCCTGCCGGCGGCGCCGGTGGCCTGGCCGAGGTGTCGATCCTCGGCGGTCAGTGAGCCACCGGGTCACCTCGGGGTGAGCGGCGCGAACGAGTGCTGCCGCCAGAGCAGGTGGGAGGCCTGCTCCGGGTACGCGGTGACGGCGCACTCGACGTCGAAGATCTGGGTCCGGCGCTGATCGGCGTCGTAGGCCGGCCAGCCCGGGTCGCCGTGTGTCGCGAAGCGGGTCCAGGCGGCCCGCATCCGCGCTGACAGGGCGACGGCGTCGTCGCCCGGCTCGCCGCCGATCAGCAGGGCCGGCTGGCCGCTGGTGAGATTGCCGAACACGAGCGGGACGTCCAGGCCGTGGCAGGCGCCGAGGATGCCGCCCATGCCCGGGGCGGGCCAGGTCAACTCGTACAGAAAAGCGGTGCCGCCGGCCGCGACCTGCGCGTCGGCCAGATGCACGCTGGGCATCCGGAACAGCCAGTCCGAGTGGACCAGCTCGTAGAGCCGGTCGGGACCGGCGTCCGGGTACGCCTCCCGATAACGCCGGGCGCCGTCCGGACCGGGCGCGAGGATGTCCAGGGCGGTCGCCGCCTGCTCCGCCGTCACCTGCCCGAGCAGGCCGGTCATCGCGCTGAACAGCCGCTGCTCGTCCCGGGTGTGCCCGGTGAGCAGCACGACGTCCCGCGCCGCGCCCGCCGCCAGGGCCTGCCACGGCGTCTGCGGCAGGACGTCACCGTCGACGATCGGCGCGAACCCGATCGTCCGGTAGCCGGCCGCGCCCCAGCGGTCCACCTGCCGGCCCGCCACCTCCTCGCCCGCCATCGCCAGCAGGGCCGGGTCCACCTCGGCGAGATCCGCGACCGTGGGACGCAGGGAGAGCTCGGCAGCGCAGACGGTCGCGATGTCGGCGGCGAGCTCGCGGGAGAAGAACGTGCCGGGCACGCTCTGCGCGGCGGCGGCGCGGAACAGCCCGGCCGCCCTGGGCATGGCGAGCAGGGCGGCGACCGACCCGCCGCCGGCCGACTCCCCGAAGATCGTCACCCGGTCCGGGTCACCGCCGAACGCGGCGATGTTGTCCCGCACCCACTCCAGCGCGGCGACCTGGTCGAGCAGGCCGCGGTTGTCCGGCGCGCCGGTCAGGTGCGCGAAGCCCTCCGCGCCGAGCCGGTAGTTGAAGGTCACCAGGACCACGGTGCTGTCCCGGGCGAGCCGGCCGCCGTCGTACTCGGGCCGGCCGGACGTGCCGATCAGGTAGCCGCCGCCGTGGATCCAGACCAGCACCGGGAGCTTCGCCGCCGGGTCGGGGGCGGGCGACCAGACGTTGACGGTCAGCCAGTCGCCGGTGTCCGTCCCCGGGGTCTCGCCGCTCTGCGGCACCGGCGGCCCGAACGCCTCCGCCGGCCGCACGCCGTCCCAGCCCGCCGCCGGGCGCGGCGCGGCGAACCGGTTGGCCCCGACCGGCGGCGTCGCGTAGGGGATGCCGCGGAACACCGTCAGCCCGGACTCGTTGCGACCGCGGACCACGCCCGTCGCCACTCGCACCTCTGTCACAGCGGAATCCTCGTCAGCGCAGGCTGCGCCGGCTGTCGAGCAGCTGACGCATCCGGTCCGGGTTCGACCCGCTCTGTCCCCACAGGACGTTCGTCAGCACGGCCGGGGCGGTGTTGATCACCACGAGCACGGGTTGCTGCTCGAGCCCGTGCGTCTGCTGCGCCGCCTCCAGCATCTGCCGCAGCACCTCGCCACCGCCGGCGGTGGCCAGCGAGGCGACGGTGGCGTGCGGCGGCCAGGGGTGACAGACCGGGTGCGGGGTCCCGGCCTCGCCGGTCGGGTCCACGGCGAGCAGGGTCTGACTGGCGGCCAGCAGCAGCAACCTGGCCGGCGGGTCCGACTGCGCGTGCAGCATGGTGAAACACGTCTCGGCCAGACAGGCCGGATTCTTCCCGATCTGGTCGGCCCACTCGACGATCGTGTCCACGATGGCGTCCACCGCCACCACGATCAGATGCGCGGGGTGGTCCTGCACGTAGGGCATCAGCGACGTCGCCGCCTGCGCCGACCGCAACGAGTCCTCGGTGAGCCGCCCCTCGACGATCTCCCACAACGCCCGCCAGGCCGAGCCGGTCCGCTGATCCGGCTGAAGTCGCAAAGTCATGCCCCCAGTCTCATACCCATCAATCGACGGACGCGTCCGGGGTCGGCTCGGCGGCCCGCGGGGTGAAGAAGCGGACGATGTCCGCGGCCGCGGTGGGGGACAGCATCATCGCCTGGATCCGCGCCGACATCTCCGCGATCGGAAGGATCCTGGCGAACATCGCGTCCTCATAGGTCCGGATCGCCGAGTCCGGATCGGTGGGATCGGCGGCGAGGGCGGCGGCGAGCTCGGCCGCGTCGAGCATGGCCTGGTTGGCGCCCTCGCCGACCGGTGGCATGAGGTGGGCGGCGTCCCCGATCAGGGTCACGTCCGGCCGGTGGGCCCACTGGGTGCCGGTGGGCATCGCCTCGATCCGGCGCGGTGCCGGCGGGCCGTCGCCGGCGGTGATGAGAGCGGTGAGTCTCGGATCCCAGCCCTCGAACATCGCCAGCACGGCATCCTTGTGGCGGAGACTCTCCGGGTCGCCGACGTCCGGCGGCAGGGAGATCCCGACCCGGATGCTGCCGTCGGCGAGGCGTTGCGCCGCCAGGATCCGGCGCACGCCCATGCACCACAGGTTGCCCGGGCCGACCAGCTCGGCGAGCTCCGGGTGGCGCCGGTCGGCGTCGGTGACGGTCAGCTCCACCAGGGTGCCGATGGCGACCGGGGTGGTGTCGGTCAGCAGCGCGCGGACCACCGAGCGGGCGCCGTCCGCCCCGATCAGGACGTCACAGCCGGCGCGGAGCCCGCCCTCGAACGTCAGGGCGAAGCCGCCGCCCGGCCGGGGCGTCGCCGCGGCGAGCCGATGCTGCCACCGGACGGTGCCGGCCGGGAGGGAGCCGAGCAGCAGGTCGCGCAGCACGCTCCGGTCGATCTCCGGGCGACCGGAGAAGTCACCGGGCCGGGGCAGGTGGTGCACGAGGGTGCGTCCGGCCGGGTCGAGGATGCGGTGCTCCTCGCCCTCCGGGCGCGCCTCGGAGCGGAACCGGCCGGTGAGGCCCGCGTCGGCCAGGGCCTGCTGTCCCGACTCGGGGTGCAGGTCGAGCATGCCGCCCTGTGCCCGGGCGGACCGATCGGTCTCGCGCTCGTAGACCACCGCGTCGATGCCGTGCAGGTGCAGGATCCGGGCCAGCGTGAGGCCGCCGAGGCCACCGCCGACGATCGCGAGGTGCATGGAACGACTCCTTACCGTACGCTGTACCTTATGGATACGCCGTACGGTAGCGCACCGCTACCCGTCTGGGAACGTCCCGAGCCCCAGCCCCGGGCCGCCCCGGTGCCGCTGAGCCGGGCGAAGATCGCCGCTGCCGCGATCCGGCTGGCCGACGAGCACGGCCTCGACGGGCTGTCCGTTCGCAAGATCGCCAAGGAGCTCGGGGTCGGGCCGATGCGGCTCTACGACTACGTGCTCAACCGGTCGGAGCTGCTCGATCTGATGGTGGACGCCGTCTATGCCCGGATCGCCGAGGGCGACGAGCAGGCCTCCTGGCGCGACACGGTGCTGGCCATCGTGCATCGCACCCGGGAGGCTGCCCTGGCGCACGAGTGGTTCGCCGACCTGCTGGGCGCGCGGCCGCACCTGGGGCCGCACGCCATGGCCGTGGGGGAGGCGACGGCGGCGGCGTTGAGCCAGGCGCCCGCGGTGCGGAGCATCGACGACCTCCAGCGGGCGCTGGGAGGTCTCAGCGCGTTCGTCGTGGGCGCGCTCCGCCGCGAGATCACCGAACGGCGTACCGCCCGCTCGACCGGCACCGATGTGACGGCCTGGCAGGCTGCGCTCGGGCCGTACCTGCGCCGGATGCTGGACACCGGCAGGTATCCGACGGTGGCCCGGCTCGTGGTGGAGGGCGCCCACCTCGACGCGGAGGAGACGTTCCACCACAACGTGACCACCGTCCTGGACGGCATCACCGGCCACCGAGCCCAGCCGTGAGGTCTCATTTCTGCCCGGAGTGATGATGCGCGCCACGGGCTCGTCCCGCATCATCCCCAGGATGATCGTCGAGCCGGAACGGGACGCGCTGCGCGCCGCCCTGGAGCGGGAGAGTCGCCGCCTGGTCGACCGGGTCCGGTTCGCCCCTGACCTGGACGGCCGGGCACCGGGGCTGGACTGGACCGCCGGCCAGCTGGTCGCGCACCTCTGCGTGATCTACCGGGCCTTCGCGCTGACCCTGCGTGGCGCCGATCTCGATCCGGAGATCGTCGCGAACCTGGGCACCGGTGACACCCTGCTGGAGATGGTCGCCTCGACGAACGCTCGCGCGGTGACGGTGATCTCGTTCCCCGGGCCCCGCGAGGCCGCCGACGGGCTGCGCGAATGTGCGGACGAGCTGCTCGCGGCCCTGGACGCGGAGGTGGACTTCCGATCACCTCGGCCCACGCCGTGGTACGGGGCCGGCGTCACGCGGACGGCCGGCACCCTCGCCGCTCTCACCGTCAGCGAGAGTGTCGTGCACGGCTACGACATCGCGCGAGCCTTGCGGACCCGGCCGTGGCTCGACGAAAGCTCGGCCGCCTCGGCCGCGCCGACGGTGATGAGCGAGATGCTGCCGCTGCTCGTCGATCCGGCCGCGGCCGGTTTCACCGGAAGCTTCGAGATGCGCATCCGCCGGGCGCCGCGATTCGTGATCCAGCTGGAGGCCGGACGGGCCCGGAGCCTTCCGGCCGGTGACGTCGAGCCCGACTGCGTGCTGTCCCTGTCCGGGTGCGACGCGCTCCTGGTCGGCTTCCACCGCCGCAGCCTGTGGCGAGCGATCGCCGGCGGCGGCGCGTTCGCCACCGGCCGCCGCCCGTGGCTCGGCCTGCGTTTCCCGTCCCTGTTCCAGCTGCCCTAGAGGCACCACCGTTGAGGCGGCGACGGAAGCGTGAGATAGGGCACGTCGCGAGCGCTCAGCAGACTTCGAAAGCGGCCGATGAGGATGCCGTTCGAGTAGTCGGGTGATGAGGGATATTGCTGTGACCGGCATTGAGGATCGGCGCGACGCGTCGATCGTGGCCGACGATTCGGTGTTGATCCGCCGGATCCACATCTTTGTAAGGGTCAGCGCCGCGTCGCTGGGTGTGGCGGCGGTCATCGTCGCCGCTCGTGACTTGTGGCTGCTGGCCGCAATGTATTCCCTGCTTGTCGTGGCCGATGTGGTCTTCCTCCGGTGGCTGCGGCCGCGGGGGCACGACACCGGACGCGCAGCGACGATCTTCGTCTGGTTCTATGCCGTGAAGCTCGGCGCTGTGGCGCTGCTGCCGGCCACGCCGGTACCCGGTGAGGGTGGCACCCGCAGCATGGTGGTGATGCTGCTGCCGCTGCTGGCCGGTCAGTTCGCGTCGCCCCGGGCGGCCCGGGCCTGGACGGCGGTCAGCGCCGCCATGCTCGTCGCGGTGGGTGGCCTGTACGACGACTTACGCCTGGCCGACCCGGGCGAATTGGCGACCTTGGCGCTGCGAGTCATCGTGCTGGCCGTGATCTACCTGGTGTCGAGCGGTTCGTGGGCGGCGTTGTCGGCTCACCGGGAGCAGGCTGTCGCAGCGGGCGCGGAGGCCGAACGGCAGCGTGACATCGCTGACCGCCTGGCCCGCGCCTTGGGGCAGCACGCCGCCCGGATCGCCGGACGCAGCCGGCGTCTCGTCGAACAAAACAAGGGCCTGGCCGCCTCGGCCGCCGAACAGGCCCAGGCGTTGATGCTGCTGACCGATGCGTTGCAGCAGTTGCGCGAGGTCAGCGATGCCATGGACACCACGGCCGGGCACGCCATGCGGCTCGCTTCCGACGCCGGCACCGCCGCGGACCACAGCCGTGACGGGCTGACCCAGCTCGCCGCGTCGATGCGGTCCATCCAGGACAGCTCCACCGCCACGATGCGAGTCATCGGCCAGATCGGCGCGGTGGCCGCGCAGACCACGCTGCTGTCGTTCAACGCGACCATCGAGGCCGCGCGCGCCGGGGACGCCGGGCAGGGGTTCGCGGTCGTGGCCGACGAGGTGCGGCAGCTGTCCGCCCGCGCCGGCGAAGCGGCGAGCAGCAGCTCCGCCCAGGTCGGCGACACGATCGAGCGCATCCACGACGGTGCCGCCGCCGGCGACCGGCTGACCGGCAGTGTCACCACCGTCACGCAGCAGCTGACCACGATCGCCGACACGCTGCGCGGGATGGGCGAGCAGTTCGAGGAGCAGCGGCGCGGAATCGGCAACCTGGTCGAGCTGAGCGCCGCCATGGGCACGGCGACCGGCGGGTTCGTCGAGCACACGCAGCGCTCCGACGCCGCGGCGCAGCAACTGCTGGCCGACACCACCGCACTGATCCGCGATCTGCAGACCGCCACCGATATCACGATCGACGTGGCTGAGGAGCAACCGGCAGCCGCGCCGGTGCCGCGTGACGCCGCGGTCCTGGATTGGCAGCTGTAGCGCTCACGAGGTGGCGCCAGGCGCCACGCGATTCGGCGGGGACGGAAACCGGCCGCGGGAGCGCCGCAGGGGGCCGCCTGGGATGATCGGCGGTGTGGCGCCCAGAGCATTGACCGAGCGGGAGCGGGCAGTTCTCGACGCGCTGCTGACCGTGGATTTCGAGGGCGTGGAGGAGCTGCGACGTCAGGCGGCCGAGGCCCGGGTGGTCGGCGAGTGCGGCTGCGGTTGCCCGTCCATCGACTTCCAGGACGGCACCGGGATGAACGTGCGCGTCAACGCCTCGGTCCGCGGAGCCTACGACGAGCTGTTCCTTTACAGCTTCGGCGACGATCGGCTCGGCGGCATCGAGTGGGCCGGCGTGGACGAGAAGCCGGCCGAGTTCCCACCGCCCGAGCTGCTGGAGATCAGCGTCGCGTCGCGGCCTTGCGCACCATGAGCCGGACCGCCGGCAGCACCTCCGAAACGGCTGGGATGCTCGGTCCCGGCTCCCGCACCCCGATGCTCAGCGCGGGAGCGGTCCGCTCCAGCGACCCGGCCATTCGGTCGATGTCGGTGATGATCGAGCCGGTCAGCACCAGCACCCCGGTGTCGTCCACCTCGGTCCGGACCGTCCGGACCGTGTGCCGCCGCGTGTCCCGCAGCGCCTCCAGCGACGCCTGAAGGCTCTGGTAGGAGCTGCCGGTCGGCGAAGTGCCGGCAGATCCCGCATGGGCGGAGTAGCCGGCGTGCGCCGCGAACGCTTCCGAGGCGGCCGTGAGCACCGGCCCGATCTGTGCGGGCACCCCGGGTGCGTGCGGCGTGGCGGCCGAGTCGAACATCGACCGGGCCACCGAGTTCACCTGGTCGACCCCGTGCTCCAGCGCCCGCACCGTCTCCCGCAACGGCGTCACCCGGCCCACCGGTGTCCGCAGTGACCATCGGGCCTGCCGCAGCAGGTCGTCCACGGCGGTGACCGCCTCGTCGAGGTCGGCGCCGAGCTCCCGGGACCGTGCCAGCCACCGGGCCGCCTGCTCCCGGCTGTAGCCGTCCCGGGCACCGGCGCCGAGCTCGCCGAGCAGGGCGGCGATGCCGGTGGACAGCTGAGTCAGGTTCCACCGCGCACGTTCCCGCGGCGTCATGCCACCGACCAGCGGAGACAGGATCGCGCCGACGACGATGCCGAGGGCCGTGGCCGCGATCCGCTGCCACACGAACGTCTCGGTCACGGCGCTGCCGGCCACCAGAATGCCGAGCGAGGTGAGCGGCACCGTGACCGCACTGTCGCCCAGTCGCAGCAGCCGCCCGGCGGCCAGCCCGCACCCCGTGATGATCGCGATCGACCACGGCGTGAGCCCGAACGTGCCCCACACCACCACGGTGACGGCGATGCCGGCGAGCGTGCCGATCAGCCGCTGGGTGCCTTCCCGGACCGAGGCGTGCGAGCTGAGCTGCACCGACAGGGTCGCGGAGATCGCCGCGGTGACCGGCCCGGCCAGCCCCAGGGTGCTCGCCGCCGACCAGGCCATGCCGGCGGCGACCGCGGTCACCAGCCCGGAGCGGACGAGCGCCGGATCGACCCAGGCGCGACACCGTCGCACGACCCGCCGCAGCGGGTCCGGCATGTGCGGTCGCATCCGCGCGACCGCCGCCCGGCAAACGGCCTCGACGGCGGGCCGGACCTTGCGACGCAGCAGCGCCGCGGCGAACGCGCACACGAGCAGGCTGACGGCGACGACGACGAGCGGACGCAGGTGGGCGGTGAACAGCTGAAACAACGGAGCGTTTTCTCTTTCGGTCTCGACCGGCAGCAGGCAAGAAAACGCTATCTCCGATGAATCGGCATATACCGGTAATAACCGAAGTGTGACGGCCGTCGCGCTCGGAAGAGATCGTCGCCCGGTCCCGGTCCGCCGGGCAGCCGCGCAAAGACGCCAGACGCCCTCACCATGGAGCACCGGGCGGCCCGGCCGTGCCGGGCGCATCGGCGAGGAGGGCTCAGGTCGTACGGAAAAGGGGGTGTTTCGGGGTCCAGGAAAGCTTCGCGCGGGCCAGCGAATTGTCAGCCCCACGCTCCCAAGCGGCCCGGCCCGGGACGACCCTCGGCGGGGGCGCGCCGAGCGCCTCGGCGAAAGCGGCCGCCCACACCCGGGACGGCAGGGGCTGGTCGTCCACGATGTTGTAGACGCCGGCGGGCCAGGACACCGCCTGCGCCGCCGCGAGCGCCGCGTCCTCGATGTGCAGGAACGAGGTCACCCCGTCGTTCGCCGTGAAGTCGCCCGCCAGCAACTGCCGGCCGACCCGCCCCTCCCGGTGGTACCAGGTGCCGGGGCCGTAGAACATGCCGTACCGCAGCACCACGTGCTCCACCACCTCGGCGGCCTGTGTCTCCAGCGCCCGCACCCCGTCCACCGTCACCGCCCGCGCCCCGTCGGCGGCCGGGTCCAGCGGCGTCTCCTCGGTCGCCGGCGTGTCCCCGGGCGCGTACGCCCAGGCGATCGACTGTGCCACCAGCCGTCGCACCCCGGCCGCCTTCGCCGCGTCGACCAGGTTCCGGGTGCCCTCGTGCCGGATCCGGGCGTTGTCGGCCAGGCTGCCACCGGACAGTGCCGTCAACTGGTGCACCAGCACGTCCGGCGCGGCCTCACGCACCGCCGCGGCCAGCGCCGCCCGGTCGTAGACGTCCACCCGCACCCCGGCGGCGCCCTGCTCGGCGAGCGCCCGCACCCCGTCCGCGCTGCGCCCGATCCCGGTCACCTGGTGACCGCCGGCGATCAGCATCGGGATGAGCAGGCGTCCGACCTGGCCGGTCGCGCCGGCGACGAAGATCCGCATGTGCCAACGCTAGGCCGCGCCCGGCCCGTTGCCATGGTCCAATTCGGCCTCAGTCGGCTGGGCCATTCCGGACTCGAGGTGGCGGCGCCAGGTGTGCAGTCCGGCGGCCAGCTGAGCCAGCATCGGCTGCGGGAGGGCGGCCACCTGCTCGGCCCAGGCCGCCTCGAAGGTCGGCACCGCCGCGGCCAGCGCCTGCGAGCCCGCCGGGGTGAGGGACAGCAGTGACGAGCGCCGGTCGTCCGGGTTGGCGCGCCGCTCGCACCAGCCCCGGGCGACCAGGCGATCCACCCCCTTGCTGGTGGCGCCGACGGTGATGCCGACCTCCTGGGCGATGTCGAAGACCCGGCAGGCCGGGCGGCCGTCGATGATGCGCAGGAACTCCAGCTGGCCGAGCGCCATGTCGTGCTCGGCGCGCACGCGCGCGTCGACACGGTTCCAGAGCAGCGTCTCGGTCCGGACGAGATCGGTGAACAGCGATGTGAGGTCCGTCACGGGCAAGACTTCCATTCAAAGGAATTAGCTTCCAGGGAAGCTAGTTGTCGCGAGTGAGGCAATTTTGCCAGTCCATCGTCATGGAGGTTGACATGAGCCGACAGCAACAGCGGGACGCGGTCCGGGCGGCGCTGGCCGCGGCGCCGAAGGAGCGCGGGACCGTCGAGCAGGAGCGGGCCGGGTTCGAGCTGTTCGGGACGGCACGGCCGCTCGCGTCCGGGGTGATCGGCGACGACGTCACGCTGGGCGGCCGGCGCGCGGTGCGCCTGCGCGGTGATGATCAGTCCCGGACGGTGGTGCTGTATCTGCACGGCGGCGGCTACGTGGTCGGCTCGCACCGGACCGGCGCGCGGCTCGCCTCGGCGCTGGTGGCCCGGACCGGCGGGACCGGATATTCGCTGGATTACCGGCTGGCGCCGGAGCATCCGTACCCGGGCGCGGTCGAGGACGCCCTCGCGGCCTACCGGGAGGTGCTGGTCACGACCGCGGCGAGCGACATCGTGGTGGCCGGTGACTCGGCCGGGGGCGGGCTCACCGTCGCGCTGCTGGTCGCGGCGCGCGAGGCCGGGCTGCCGCAGCCGGCCGCGGCCGCGGTCTTCTCCCCGTGGGCCGATCTGACCCTCACCGGCGAGAGCCTGCGGACCCGGGCCGGCGCCGATCCGCTGTTCGACGTGCCGGCGCTGCGGTGGTATGCCGATCACTACGCGCCGACGGCCGCGGCGGCCCGGGCGGCGAGTCCGATCTTCGCTGATCTGTCCGGGCTGGCGCCGCTGCTGGTCCAGGTCGGCGGCGACGAGCTGCTGCTGGACGACGCGGTGCGGCTGGCGGCGCGGGCCGCCGCCGACGACGTCGAGGTGACCCTCGAGGTGGGGCCCGGGCTGCCGCACGTCTATCAGATCAACTTCGGGGCGCTCGACGACGCCGACGAGGCGCTCGACCGTGCGGGCACGTTCCTGTCCCGCCGGCTGCACGCCGCTGTCGCCGCCTGATTTCACGACCCGATTCGGGTACGCCGTGAGCACCGTCCCGCCGAGCGTGGCGGGGCGGTGCTCACGGCGTACGCAAATCAGATCTTGATCTTGCGGAGTGCCCGCCGGGCGGCCGCTGGCATGCGAGGATATGCCCGTTATGTCTAGTACCTCGGCGGTCGTGGGCAAGACTGGGCTCGACTATCGGACGCTGTTCCGCAGCTCGCCGGCGGCGCTGCTCGTGCTGGACCCCGAGCTGATCATCGTCGACGTCACGGACACCTACCTGACGGCCACCATGCGCGGGCGCGACGAGCTGCTGGGACTGCACCTGTTCACCGCCTTCCCCGACAACCCCGACGACACCGAGCCGGGCGGGGTGAACCGGCTCGCCGCGTCGCTCGACCGGGTCCGTCGCGAGGGCGTCACCGACGTGATGGCCATCCACAAATACGACATCCCGCGACCCGACGGCACCTTCGAGACTCGCTACTGGGCGCCGGTCAACGCGCCGGTGTTCGCCGCCGACGGCACGATCGCGCTGCTCGTGCACCGGGTGGAGGACGTCACCGAATACGTCCTGGCGCAGCAGGACGGCGCGCTGGGACGCCTCGCCGGCGAGCTGCGGGTGCGCACCGAGCAGGTCGAGTCGGAGATCTTCGCCCGGCGCCAGGCGCAGGAGCGGACCGCGACGATGCAGGCCGCGGCCGACAGCCTGGACATCGCGATCCTGGCCTGCGACGCGCAGGGCCGGCCGGTGCTGCGCAACCAGACCGCCTGGGAGCTGCTCGACGACCAGTGGCCGGAGCAGCTGCGTCCGCCGCTGCGGCGCGCGGTGCGCGGCGAGGTGGTCCGGGACGCCGAGGTGGACCTGCGCCTGCCCGGGCGGCCCCGGCGGATCCTGCGGATGAACGCCCGCCCGATCGCCGGGCAGCCGGGGCTCACCACGGTGGTGTCGCTGCGGGACATCACCGCCCGCCGGCTCGCCGCCCGGTTGCAGGAGGGCGAGCTGGAGGTCACCCACCTGATCGCGCAGGGGCGTCCGTCCGGGGAGACGCTGCGGCAGGTGATGCGGATTGTCGGCACCTCGATCGGCTGGTCGGCGACCGAGTTCTGGGTGCTCGACGAGGTCACCCAGGCGTTGCGGCGGGAGGCCCGCTGGACGTTCTTCCACCGGGAGGACCCGCCGAGCCTGAGCGTGGGACTGCCGGGGCGGGCGTGGCGGGCGGCCACCCCGCTGTGGGAGAGGGAGGCGGGGGCCGGCGCGGCGCTGGCCATCCCGGTCCCGTCCGGGCCGAAACCGCTCGGGGTGCTGGTCTGCTACAGCGACGGTGAGGAGATCTCCGAGCACCTGCGGGACGCGGTGGTCACCGGGATCGGCGCCCGGCTCGGCGAGTTCCTCGAACGCCGCCGCGCCGAACGACTCGCGGCGGAGCTGGACCGCACCCGGGACGAGTACATCGCGCTGGTCGGGCACGAGCTGCGCACGCCGCTGACCAGCATCCAGGCGCACACCGAGCTGCTCCTCGACGACCCCGGGCTGGACGACGAGCAGCGGGACGCCCTGACGGTGATGCTGCGCAACGCGGAGAGCCTGCGCGGCATCGTGATGCGCCTGCTCGACGTGGCCGGCCTGCGCTGGGGCCACATCGAGCTGAACCGGGCGCCGATGGACCTGGCCGAGCTGGTCCGCGCCGCGGTGTCCGGCCGGACCGGCGTGGTGGTCGACGCGGCCGAGGCGGTCACCGTCGACGGCGACCCGGAGCGGCTGCGGGAGGTGCTGGACGAGCTGCTGACCAACGCGGTGACCTGGGCGGTCGCGGGCACAGCGGTGAACGTCGGGGTGCACGCGGACGCGGGCGCGGCGGTGGTGACGGTGTCGAACGTGGGGGAGGGGATTCCGGCGGAGGAGCGCGGGCGGCTGTTCGATCTGTTCTTCCGCGGCGAGGCGGCCCGGCATCAGGGGGTGCCGGGTCACGGTCTCGGGCTGACGGTGGCGCGGGCGGTCGTCGAGCAGCACGGGGGCACGCTGACCGTGAGCGAGCCGGGACCGGCGGCCACCACGTTCACGCTCCGGCTTCCGGTCAGCTGACCAGGACGGTGCCGGCGCCCTTGACGCGGCGCACCAGGGGGACGGTTTCCGCGCTGGAGACACCGTCGAGGGCGCCGACGCCGTTGGCCAGGTACTCGTAGAGTTCGTCCAGGTTGCGGCAGAGGACGGAGGCGGCGATGCCGGCCGGGCCGGTCACCGCGGTGGCGTACGCGATCTGCGGGTGACTCGCCAGCGCCTGGGTGACGCCGGTCAGGGCGGACGGGGCGACGGTCAGCCACAGCATCGCCTCGGCGGTGTATCCGAACAGGGCCGGGTCGATCTCCACGTCGAAATAGAGGATGTCGGTGCGGCGCAGCTCCTCGAGGCGGCGCCGGACGGTGGTCTCCGACCAGCCGGTCGCCGCGGCCAGCGCCGGGTGCGTCGCCCGGCCGTCGCGGGCCAGCATGGTCAGCAGGTCGTTGTCGGCGGTGGTGAGCGTGACCCGGCCGGCGGGCTGGGCGGCGGGCGGCTGGAGGGCGGCCACCTGGTCCGGGGTCAGGGCGGCGGTGCGCCCGGGCCAGCCGTTGGTGCCGGCCACCGCGCGCAGGATGCAGTGCGCGCTGACCGAGGTGACCCGCGAGTTCCTCGGCAGCCGTTGCAGCAGCAGCTCGCCGTCCTCGGCCTGCTTGCGGGTGCGGGTGATGCAGCTGATCTCGGTACCGCCGGACATCACCGACACCCATGACGTGTCGGCGCGCCGGGCCAGCGCGGTCGCCACCGGCATCGCCGCGTCCGGAGTGCAGCGCATCCGGATCAGCCAGTCGACGTGACCGAGGGCGCCCGCGTACGGCAAGCCGACCACGCGCAGCGCTCCGGTGGACCGCAGCCGCTGATAGCGCCGGGCCACGGTGCGGTCGGACGCGCCGAGCACGGCCGCGATCTGGCTGAACGAGGCGCGCCCGTCGACCTGCAACGCGTGGGCCAACTGCCGATCGAGGTCATCCAGGGTGAGTGGATCCACCGGCGTACCGTATCAGCGTGTCGGAATCCGCCGGGATCCGTCGCGAGTGTGCCGCGAACCCGGACCGGCGGGCATCGTCCCCGGCATGCGCAAATGGTTGCCCCTGCTCGCCGTCTCGCTGAGCACGTTCATGCTGCTGGTCGATCTGACCATCGTCACCATCGCCGCCCCGGACCTGGCCGCCGAGCTGCACTCGTCGTTCTCCGCCCTGCAGTGGACCGTCGACCTTTATGTGCTGGTGCTCGCCTCGCTGCTGATGGCGGCCGGTTCGCTGGCCGACCGGCTCGGGCACCGGCGGGTCTTCGTGACCGGCCTGATCGTCTTCGCCGCCGCCTCGCTGGCCTGCGGGCTGGCCCCGGACACCGGCACGCTGATCCTCGCCCGCGGCGTGCAGGGCGCGGGCGCCGCGGCCATGTACGCCACCAACGCCGCCCTGCTCGGCCTCACCTACACCGGCCGGGACCGCTCGGTGGCCTTCGGTGTGTGGGGCGCCGCGAACGGGGCGGCGGCCGCGGCCGGCCCGATCCTCGGCGGGCTGCTCACCGAGCAGGTCGGCTGGCGCTCCATCTTCCTGATCAACCTGCCGGTCGCGGTGGCGGCCCTGATCCTGGCCCGGCTGGCCCTGCCCGGCGGCCGCGGCTCCGGCGCCGGGCGGCTGGACCTGCCCGGCGTGGCCACCTTCACGTGCTCGGTGTCGCTGATCGTCTACGGCCTGATCCGGGCCGGGGAAGCCGGCTGGACCGACCCGGCGACGGCCGGCGTGCTGGCCGCCGGGGTGGCCGCCGCCCTGCTGTTCCTGCTGCTGGAACGCCGTCGCGAGCAGCCGATGCTGGACCTGGCGCTGTTCCGGCGCCCGGCGTTCACCGTGCTGATGGCCGGGGCGGCGGGACTGACCGCCGCCGCGTTCGCCAACACGGTGTTCATCTCGCTGTGGGCGCAGTCGGTGCTCGGCCTCGGCCCGATGGCGGCCGGTCTGGTGCTGGCGCCGATGGCCGTGGTCTCCTTCGTGGTCGCGGCGGCGGGCGGGCGGCTGCTGCACGGGGTTCCGGCCCGCTGGACGATCGGCGGCGGGCTGCTGCTGATCGGCTGTGGCAACGCGCTGTGCCTGCTGGTCGACGGCGACTCGGGCTGGGCCGCGGTGCTGCCCGGACTGGCGGTGACCGGTGTCGGGGTGGGTTTGAGCACGCCGGTGCTGGCGTCGGCCGCGCTGTCCGTGGTGCGCCCGGAGCGGGCCGGGATGGCGAACGGGGCGGCCAACACGTTCCGGCAGCTCGGGTACGCCCTGGCACTGCCGGTGCTGGCCACCCTGATGACCGCCCGGATCCGGGACGACCTGGGTGCCGCGGTCGCCGAGCGGCTGGTCGGCGGCGACTATCCGGCGCTGGCCGCCGAGGTGCCCGGCGCGGTGCTGCGCGGCGCCTACGCGGCCGGCCTCGACCGGGTCTTCCTGATCAGCGCGGTCCTGGCGGTGCTGACCGGGGTCGCGATCCTGGCCCTGCTGCGGCCCGCCACGGACCGGGAACCGGCCCCCGCGCCGGCACCGGTCGGCTGATCAGCGGATGGTGGCCCGGCTCGGCTCACCGGTCGCCTCGAAGACGGCGAACGGCGTGCCGTCGGGCCGGGTCACGATCCAGACGTGCCCGAGATAGGTCGGCTGGTCGTAGCTCTCGCCCGGAGCCAACTCCTGGTAGAAGATCCGCTGCTGGTCGTAGCCCACCCACTTGACGACCACCGTACCGGCGGTCTCGTTGGTGAAGTGGATCCAGGTAGCGGTGTTCTGCGCGTGGCCCTGGAGGATGAGCTCGGCGCCGGCCGGGTGCACCTCCAGCTCCGGCCAGTCGGCGGCGCCGGTCGGGGCGGCGCCGACCGGGTCGCCGGCCGGCGCGGCGGCCACCGGCTGAGCCGCCGGCTCGTCGGCGGGCGCCGCCCGCAGGACCACCAGGGCGCCGCCGGCGACGACCAGCAGACCCAGGACGGCGACCAGGATGATCAGGCCGAGGTTCCGGCGATCGTTGCGGGGTGGCGGCGGCTGATAGGCGTAGACCGGGGGCGGCTGGTAGCCCGGCGGAACATCGGGCGGTATCTCCGTCACCCGCTCACCGTAATCAATCGACGCTCGGTGGCGGGTTGTCGCGTCCGGTTCCGGCCTTGAATCGCACGGTCTTGTGGGTGCCGTCGCAGAACGGCTTGTCGGCCGACTTGCCGCAGCGGCACAGCGCGACGGTGCGGCGCGCCGGATCGATCCGCCTCCCGTCCGGCGTGACCAGCTCGAAGTCGCCGCGGATGAGCAGCGGGCCGTCCTCGTACGGAGTGATGGTCGACGTCATGCCGGGAAGATCCCCGTTTCGCGGTTCCGCAAACGGGCAATCGTCCGGCCATGAAATTGCCGGTGGCACGAGGGGCCCTGTCCAGCGCTGTGATCGACGCGCTGTCCGGTGGCGCCGCCGACTTCACCGTCGCGCCCGACGACGACGAGGACTTCCATCTGGCGCTGTTCGTCTGCTACGAGCTGGCCTACCGCGGCTGGGACGGGGTCGACGACGCCTGGGAATGGCGCCTCGACCTGCTGCGGCTGCGCGCCGAGCTGGAGGACCGCTGGCAGGACCGGCTGCACGAGCTGGCCGGGCCGCCGGTGGCCGCCGACCCGGAGACGGTCCCGGCCGAGCTGGCCCGGATCGTGGCCGCCGACGACGGGCCGTCCCTCTCCGGCTACCTGCGCGGGCGGGCCACCCACGAGCAGTTCCGCGAGTTCGTCATCCACCGGTCGGTCTACCACCTGCGCGAGGCCGACCCGCACACCTGGGCGATCCCGCGACTCGGCGGGCGGGCCAAGGCCGCCCTCGTCGAGATCCAGGCCGACGAGTACGGCGACGGGGTCACCGGCCGGATGCACCAGGAGCTGTTCAAGCAGACCATGAGCTGGTTCGGGCTGGACCTGACCTATGGCGGTTACGTGCACGCGGTGCCCGCCGAGACGCTGGCGGTCAACAACCTGATGTCGTTCTTCGGCCTGCACCGGGCCCGTCGCGGCGCGATCCTGGGCCACCTGGCCGCCTACGAGATGACCTCGTCGCTGCCGAACCGGGCGTACGGCAACGGCCTGCGCCGCCTCGGTGGCGACGCGAGCGCGACCGCGTTCTACGACGAGCACGTGGAGGCGGACGCGGTGCACGAGCAGATCGCCGCGCACGACCTGTGCGGCACGTTCGCGCTGGCCGAGCCGGACCTGGCCGGTCAGGTGCTGTGGGGCGCCCGGTGCGCGCTCGCGGTCGACACCCTGTGGGCCCGGGCGGTGCTGGACGCGTGGGCCGCGGGCCGGTCGTCACTGCGGGAGTGACCGGGTGGCGGTCAGCACGACCACCGCGATCCGGTCCGCCCCGGCATACGCCGGGCCCTCCAGCTCCTCGCCGTAGACGTCCGGGTCCACCTCCCGATAGGTCCAGGTCAGGTCGGTGCCGGCCAGCCGGTCGGCGGCGGCCGCCCGCAGCGGGTCCCGGCCGCCGGTGATCCCGGTGCCGCTGAACAGCACCAGCGCCCCGCCGCCCGCGAGCCGTTTCGCCGCGGCGTCGATTATGCGCAGGGACAGATCATTGCCGTCCGGGCCGCCGCCGTCGCGATAGGCGCGGCCGGCCGGGTCGACCATGAACGGCGGGTTCGCGATGATCAGGTCGAACGCGCCGTCCACGTCGTCGAGCAGGTCACCGTGGCGCGGCTGCACCCCGGTGGTCCCGGCCAGCCGGGCGTTGACCCGGGCGTAGCGCAGCGCGGTGTCGTTGATGTCCACGGCGAGGACCTGCGCGTCCGGCGCTCGCTTCGCGACCGCGATCGCGCCCGCCGCGGTGCCGCAGCCGATGTCCGCCACCCGGGCGACCGGTTGCTCGCGACCCTCCAGGTACGCCGTGGCGGCATCGATCAGCCGGTACGTGTCCGGGCCGAAGAACACCGAGTCCGGCGCGTCGGTGGGGAACGCCGAGTGCACGAACAGCTCGCCGTCGTACGTCGAGAACCGCACCCGGCTGCGCCACAGCACGCCGCCCTCGTCGGCCACCCCGGCCGCCAGCATCAGCTCGCGCAGCTCACCCGGCAGCAGCTCGGGCGGGAACGGCCGGCTCCACCCGAACACGTCCCGCAGGTCCCCGGCCACCTCGTTGCCCGGCCGCCGGTTCACCCGCGCGTGGGTCGCCGGGGTGACCGTGGTGAACCGGTAGCCGTCGTCGCGCAGCCGCTGCCCGAGCCGCAGCAGCGCCTCGTCGTCGCCCATTCAGTTCCCCGACCCGGGCTCGGCCATCTTGCGGTGCAGCTCGGCCTTCGCGCTGTCCGGCATGACCTTGCTGGCCACCGCCTGCGCCCGGGTCTTCACCGATCCGGCGAGAACCTTCTCCTTGCCGTCGAGCAACGCCCGGATGCCCTGCTCGGCGACCTGCGCCGGGTCGTCCTTGGGGCCGGCGCCGACCCGGGTGTCGTCCATCTCGGCACGGTGGAAGAAGTTCGTGTCGGTCGGCCCCGGCATCAGCGCGGTGACCGTCACCCCGGTGTCCTTCAGCTCGGCCCGCAGCGCCTCGGCGAACGACTGCACGAACGACTTCGACGCGTTGTAGACCGCCTGATAGGTGCCCGGCATCATGGACGCGATCGACGAGGTGATCAGCACCCGGCCCCGCCCGCGGGCGACCATGCCGGGCAGCGCCAGCTTGGCCAGGTGCACCGTCGAGGTGATGTTCACGTCGATGACGTTCAGCTCGGCCTCCAGCGGGGTGCCGCCGACGAAGGCGCCGCCGATGCCCCGGCCGGCGTTGAGCGCCAGTGCGTCGACCGGCCGCCCGGTCGCCTCCACGGCCGCCCACGCCTGCTCCACGCCGGTCCGGCCGGCCAGGTCGGCGCGGACCGCCAGGACCTGGTTGCGCCCGTCCCGGCGCAGGTCCGCGGCGGCCTCCTCGATGCCCTCGTCCTCGGCGACGATCAGCAGGTCGTGGCCGTGCTCGGCGAGCTGCCGGGCCAGCTCGTAGCCGATGCCGCTGGAGGCGCCGGTGACCACGGCGAACGGGTTCTCACTCGGTGTCGTCATGGCTTCCGCATGCCCCGGAAAGTGGCCGCTATTCATTGACGTGCTCGGATGACTGCCCTACCTTGCGTGCATGAATTCCAGGCTGTTCGCGGCATTCGCCGCAGTGATCCTGCTTGCCGCCGGGTGCGGCGGCACCGACGAGAAGGCGCCGACGACCGCCGGGCAGCTCGACAAGGTCAACACCGGCGTGATCGCGATCGTCGACGTCGCCCCGATCTACCTGGGCAAGGAGAAGGGCTTCTTCAAGGAGCAGAACATCGATCTGACGCTGACCACCGCCCAGGGTGGCGCCGCGATCGTCCCGGCCGTGGTCGGCGGCGAGTACCAGTTCGGCTTCAGCAACACGATCTCGCTGCTGCTCGGCGCGTCCAAGAACCTGCCGATCAAGGTGGTCTCGAACGGCAACAACTCGACCGGCGTCGACGGCAAGGACTTCGCCGGCCTGTTCGTCAAGGCGGACAGCCCGATCAAGTCGCCCAAGGACCTGGCCGGCAAGACGGTCGCCGCGAACACCCTGAAGAACATCGTCGAGACCAGCGTGCGCGCCTCGGTCCGCAAGGACGGCGGCGACCCGGCCGCGGTGAAGTTCACCGAGCTCGCCTTCCCCGACCAGGTCCCGGCGCTCCAGAAGGGCAGCGTCGACGCGATCTTCGTGGTCGAGCCGTTCCAGCAGGCCGCGGTGGCCGCCGGCGCCCGCAAGATCGCGTCCAGTTACGTGGACGTCGCCCCGGACCTCACCGTGGCCATGTACTTCACCTCGAAGCAGCTGATCGCCGCCAACCCGGACCTGGTCCGGCGCTTCACCGACGCCATGAAGAAATCCTTGACGTACGCCGACGCGCACCCGGACGAGGTACGCGACGTCCTCGGCACCTACACGAAGATCGCCCCCGAGGTCCGCTCCGTCCTCGTCCTGCCGAAGTTCCCCGCCGAGGTGAACCGCGCCTCCGTCGAGACCCTCGCCGACCTGGCCGTCACCGACCAGTTGCTGACTCAGAAGCCGGACATCAACGCGCTGCTGCCCTGACGATCGTGGCCCGGGGCTGAGCGTCGCAGCCCCGGGGTCAGCGCCACCGAGACAGCCAACGACAGCACCGCGAGCAGACCCATCGCGTGCGGGGCGCCGAGCGGCACGGCGAGCACCCCGCCCAGGCCGGCGCCGACCGCCTGACCCACCATCGTCCCGGTCGAGCAGAGACCGAACGCCTGCCCCCGGATCGCCGCGCCGGTCACGCCGACGAGCCGCTCCTGCCAGAGCAGCGAGGCGGCGTACCCGGCCGACGCGACGAATCCGAGAACGACGGCGACCGCCGGGGCCGGCGCGAGCCAGAACCCCAGATACGGCGCCGCCAGCAGCAGCCGCAACGGCCCGGCCAGCCGATCGCGGTGCGCGGGCGGGACGAACCGGCCCACCACCACGTCGCCCAGCAGCATCCCGGCCGCGGTCGCCGCGAACAGGTAGCCGGCGGAGGACTGGCCCGCGTAGGGGACGAACAGCGCCTCGCAGCCGACGATCAACCCGTTCGGCACCCACATCGCCAGGTAGAGCGGGCGGGTCACCGGTGAGCCCAGCAGCGCCCGGTTCACCTCCCGGGTCCGCTCCACGACACCCTTGCCGGACGTCACGCCCGCGCGCTCCCGGATGCCGAACCGGAGGATCAGCGTCGCCGCGGCCGCGCTGCCCGCGGCGATCAGGAAGAGGACGGTGGGCGAGAACCAGACCAGCAGCAGGCCGCCGAGCCCGTATCCGGCCACCTGCATCACCCCGGCCGCGATGTTCAGGCTGGCCCGGCCGAGCACGAAACCGTCCGCGGGCACGATCTCGTGCAGCAGCCGCATCGTCGCACCGCTCGTCGCCGAGCCCACCAGGTGCGGGAGCGCGAGGATGACGAACCGCCATCCCCAGGCCAGATCCGGCAGGGCCTGCACCGCGAACGCGACCACGTACGCGGCCGGCATGATCGTCGACGCGCGCCGCGGACCCATCGTGTCCGACACGCTGAGCACGGTGGCCGACCCGAGCAGCGTGATCAGCGGCCCGCCGAACATCGCCAGCGCGGTCAGCACCGGCGAACCGGTGCCGGCGTATGTCGTGGCGCCGAGCGCGAGACTGCCGGTCGCGACGGCCGTCGTCGTCACGCAGCGAGCCAGGAACAGGACCCGGAACTCGGGCAGGGCGAAGATCTCCCGGTAGGTACGCACGTCCCGACTGTGCGAGAGTTGGCCCGCGATCTCCACCGATTCGCGGGGAGGCGAAACGTCATGGGCACCTGGAGACTCTCCGCCGACCTGCTCGCGGGCAGCCGGTTCGTGCTGTCCCCGATGGCCGAGACGGTGGCCGCGCTGACCGTGCTGGAGGTGGCGAGCGGGCCGTGGCAGCAGGTCTTCCACGCGGCGAACCGGGATGCGTACCGCGAGATGTGACCTACTGCGCGGCGGGCCAGAACTGGATCAGGAAGCGTTCGATGCCGTCGAGGTCCGTGTCCGGGTCGTGGTGCACCGCGAGCAGGTCGTCGCGTCCCGCCACGTAGGCCCGCACCGCGTACGATCCCGGCGCCAGGTCCAGCGCCTCCTCGTCGTCGCCGGCCTCGACCAGCGGGTTGATCTCCACCAGGCCGGAGTCGAAGCGGACCAGGGCGTCCCGGTGGTCCGCCCAGCCGGCCCGCCACGCCGGGGGACCGCTCCACACCTCGACGCGCAGCCCGGCGACGTGATCCCAGCCGGCGGCGCTGTGCACGGTCACCAGGTTGGAACCGGCCGCCAGCCAGCGCGCCCGGTCCCCGGCAACCGCACCCGCCTGTTGTGGCCCGCCGTCGTCGAGCAGGTCGAACGTGCCGTGGTCGACGAGCACCGTGGTGTCGACGGCGGCGATGAGTTCCGGCACGGGCACCCTCCCGGCGACGGTCCGCAGAAGTCCGGCAAGCCCGCAGCTCGGAGCCGATGGCGAGGCTGCCACCCGGCTCGCTGAGGACGGCCGGAAGCCTAGCCGATCAGCCGGATCCACCAGGGACACTGCTTTTCGGTACGGCATGAGCGCTCATGCCGTACCGAAAAGAAGCTGTCGCCGAGCGGATCACCCTGCGCCGTCAGTGCAGGGTCAGGTAGTAGGCGCTGAAGGTGTCCGGCTCGAAGCCCTCGGAGCGGTACAGCGCCTGCGCCGTCTCGTTGTCCGGCGCGGTCTGCAACTGCACGCCGATCGCGCCGGCCGCCCGGGCCTCGGCGGCGCAGGCGCGCACCAGGGCCTGCCCGACGCCCCTGCGCCGGGCGGCCGGGGCGACGAACAGGTCGTTGAGTGTCCACACCGGCGCCATCGACAGTGAGGAGAAGGTGGGGTAGATGTTGACGATCCCGGCCGGCTCGCCGTCCTCGGTGCGGGCCAGCAGCACGACGGACTCGGTGCGCTCCTGCCGCTCGCGGAGGAAGGCGAGGATGGTGTCCCGGGGCGCCGGGCGCTGATAGAAGTCGAGATAACCGGCGAACAGGGTGGCCACCTCGGGCAGGTCCTCGGCGGTGGCGCGACGTACCGTGATCATCCGTGCATCATGCCCGGACGGGGATCACCACTTCACCGGCAGGGTGCGCAGTGCCGCGGTGAGGGTGCCGGCCAGGATCGCGTGGTCGTGCAGGGACGGATGCCAGTCGCAGCCGAGCAGGTCCAGGCCCAGCGCGTTGTTGTCGTAATAGAGCGCCCGCACCCGGTCACCGCGCTCCGCGACGATCTGCTGGATCGAGTCGGCGAGGGCCGTCGTCCGGTAGCTGAGGTCCGGATAGGTCAGCACGAAGTAGGCGGCCGGGCCGTAGATGCCCCGCAGCTTGTCGAGGAAGCCCTGGTATGCGGTCCGGAAGTCGGCGGCCAGGGCGGCCTCGTCGGCCCACTTCTCGCCCGGGTTCAGCGCGGTCGAGAAGTCGTTGATGCCCAGGCCGATCACGATCACCTGCGGGTGCCAGGACGGGGGCCGCCGCCACGGTGTCTCGTCGACCGCCTGGAACGCGCGGTCGTAGTAGGTGCGGTAGTCGGTGCCGGGGCTGCTGCCGTTGTAGTTGCGGACCATGCCGATGCCCGACCACGCGTTGACCTGGTAATCGGCGCCCAGGGACCGGGCGGTCCGGGGGCCGAAGGCCTGGTCGGCGTTGCTGTTGCGGGTGAGCACCCCGTCGCCGGAGCAGTCGCGGCTGGTCGACATGTCGCCGTAGCCGGCGGTCCAGGAGTCGCCGATGAATTCGATCTGCCGGTGCCGGGCCGCGGGCCGGCTCAGGATCCGGCCGCCGGGACCGGCGACCAGACCGCGGAACACCGCCAGGTCCCAGGGGCTTTCGGTCCGTTTGGCTATCCGTACGGTATGAGCGCCCGCCCGCAGCCCGGTGATCCAGTGGGTGGTGTCGCCGGGGGTGACGAGCGTGGTGGGGGCGCCGCCGTCGACCTGGACGTCGTAGTCGTTGACCGCGTCGTCGAGCGCCAGGCCGACGCTGGTGCCCCGGAACCGGCCCTCGAAGTAGACGCCGGGCCAGGTGAATCCCGCGCCGGCGCCGAGGCCGGTGACCCGGCCGGCGGTGTGCACCTGGCGCTGGACTGTGGTGGCGGCGCGGACCGGCGTGGCGAAGGGCGTGCTGAGGAGGACGGCGGCGCCGAGGGTGGCGAGCCGGCGCAGGGCCGTACGTCTCATGGTCTTCGCTCCGATCTTCGTAGCATTGGCCAGAGTCGATTTAAGCGCTTCGACGACGTCGGTCGCAACCGGACGGCTCAGTCCGTGAGCGTGATCCGGACCGGCTGGCCAGGGCGTAGCTGGCTCGCCCGGTCCACGTCGGCGTCCAGCAGCACGGCGACCACCGGGTAGCCGCCGGTCGTCGGGTGATCGGCCAGGAACACCACGGGCTCGCCGCCCGGTGGCAGCTGGATGGCGCCCCGGGTCAGGCCCTCGCTGGGAATGCTCCCGGCGGCCGCGTCGACCGCGACGGTGTTCCCGGTCAGGCGCATGCCGATCCGGTCGGTCCGGGTGCCGACGACCCAGCCGTCTCGCTGGAGCGCGCGGGGATCGACGAGGAACCGGTCGCGGGGGCCCCGGATCGCGCGCAGGGTCACCGGTCCGCTGGGTGGTGGGGCGACCGGCGCCAGGTCGGTCACCGGCCAGGCCGAGGGCTCCGGGCCGACGGGGAGCACGGTGCCCTCGGTCAGCGGGTCCGGGCCGATGCCGGACAGGGTGTCGCGGCTGCGGGAGCCGAGAATCGGGGGCACGTCGATGCCGCCGCGAACCGCCAGGTAGGTGCGCAGGCCGCTGGGCGGCGAGCCGAGCCGCAGCCGCTGGCCGGCTCGCAGGGTGAACAGCGAATGGTGGCCCACCGGGGTGCCGTCCACGGTGGCGGGCGCCGGTGCTCCGGTGACCGCCATCCAGACCTGGCGCAGGGCCCGCACGGTGAGGCCGCCGAGGAGGCTCTCCACGGCCGCCGCGTCGTCGGGGTTGGCCACCAGGCGGTTGGCGAGGGTGAGGGCGGCCCGGTCCGCCGCGCCCGAGCGGCCGACGCCGACCGCGGCGAACCCGGGCCGGCCGAGGTCCTGAATCGTCGCCAGCGGTCCCGGCGCGAGCACCTCGATCACGCCGCCACCTCGAACTGGACCCGGTCGCCCGGCTGGAGCAGGGCGGGTGGCTCGCGGTCGAGGTCCCACAGCGGCGCCGACGTCGTCCCGATCAGCTGCCAGCCGCCGGGCGACGGGCGGGGATAGACCGCGCTGTATCGCCCGGCCAGCGCCACGGACCCGGCCGGCACCGACGTGCGCGGCTCGTCGCGGCGGGGCACGGCCAGGGCCGGGTCGCCGCCGACCAGATAGGCGAACCCGGGCGCGAACCCGCCGAACGCCACCTCCCAGGTGCCGCTCGTGTGCCGCCGGACCACCTCGTCCGGTGTCAGCCCGGTCAGCCGCGCGACCTCCGCGAGGTCCGGCCCGTCGTAACGCACCGCGATCCGGGCGAGCCGTGCCGCCTGCACACTGGTCTCCCCGTCGAACCGCAGGCCGGCGAGCTGCCGGCGGACCTCGGACGGATCGGTCCGGGTGTCGAGCGTGAGCAGGACGGTCTGCGCGGCGGGCGTGGCGTCCAGCAATCCGTCGACCTGGGCACGGCAGGCCCGGGCGAGCGCGGCGGGCGGGACCGCGCCGGACTCGAGGTCCACCAGCAGCGCCCGATCGCCGTAACGGAGCACCCTCACGACCACCAGCCTATGGATTGTTCAACAATTCAACAAGGGTAGGGTATCGCTCGTGGAGTCCGTGCTGGCCGCCCTCGCCGCAACCCGCGTCGCCGCCGCCTCGTCGACCGCCGACCGGGTCGCCGGCGCGATCCGGGAGCAGATCGCCGCGGGCCGGCTCGCTCCCGGCGCCCGGCTGCCGGAGCAGGCCTTCGCCGAGGCGCTCAAGGTCTCCCGCAACACGATCCGGGAGTCGTTCGGGCAGTTGGTCAGCGAGCGGATCCTGGTCCGCGAGCAGCATCGCGGGGTCTTCGTGGCGATCCCCGGCCCCGGCGACGTCCGCGACGTCTATCGGGCCCGCCGGCTGATCGAGCCGGCCGCGATCCGCTCCGGCGACCTGGCCGGCGACCCGGCGGCGACCGCCCGCGTCGCCGCCGCCGTCGCACGGGGCCGGGGCGCCGCGGCCGCCGGGGACTGGTCCGCCGTCGCCGACGCGAATCAGGAGTTCCACCGGGCCGTGGTCGCGCTGGCCGGCAGTGCCCGCCTCGACCGGCAGATGGACCTGCTGCTCGCCGAGATGCGGCTGATCTTCCACCGGATGGGCGCGGTCCGCGAGTTCCACGAGCCCTACCTGCACGAGAACACCCGGATCGCCGACCGGCTCACGGCCGGTCGGCGCGCGGAGGCCGCCGACGAACTGGCGGCCTACCTGGCCGCGGCCGAAAATCAGATCGCTGCCCGGCTCCCCGTCGATAAGCTCGCCGGACAGTGACCGTCGGGGGGTGTGGATGGTGCGGCAGCGCATGAGTTCGCAGCGGGCGCCCGATCGCGGGCCGGCCCGGCCCACCCTGGGCGTCGACGTCGGCGGCGTGATCGTCAGGCTGGCCGGGCGGGACGAGGACACCTCGTTCTTCGGCACCCGCCCGCTGGAGACCCCCGAGGTCGACGGCGTGTTCGAGACGCTCGCCGCGCTGACCGCGGCGCCGTTCGCCGGCCGCGTCCACATCGTCTCCAAGGCCGGCCCGAAGGTCGCCGCCAACACCCGCGCCTGGCTGGTCCACCACGACTTCTTCGCGCGCACCGGCATCCCCGAGGCGAACGTGCACTTCGTCCGCGAGCGCCGGGACAAGGCCCCGGTGTGCGAGCGGCTCGGCGTCACCCACTTCGTCGACGACCACCTGGCCGTGCTGGCCCATCTCGACTCGGTCGAGCACCGCTACCTGTTCCTGGGCGGCGCCGACGAGCCGCCTCCGCCGGTGATCCCGCCGTGGGCGACCGTCGTTCACACCTGGGGAGAGCTGGCCGGGGCATTCCACGGCCGATCGGCTCAGAACGGCAGCACGCCTCGCTCGTCCTGAAGCGTCCCGGTCGGGCCGTCCGGGCCGAGCGTGGCCAGCCGCACCACGACCGCCGCGCTCTCCGCCGCCGGCCGTCCGATGCCGAACGCGGCGGTCATGTCGGTGGCGGTGGGGCCCGGCTCCACCGCGTTGAACCTGATGCCCGGCTGGGACTTGGCGTACTGGATGGTGAGCATGGTCGCCGCCGCCTTCGAGGCCGCGTAGAGCGCGAGCGGCAAGCCGGACTCCGGCCGTTCCGGGTTGGTCACCGCCCAGAACGAACCCATGCTGCTGGACACGGTGACCACGGCCGGGTTCGCCGACTTGCGCAGCAGCGGCAGGGCCGCCTCGGTGACGCGGACCAGTCCCACCGCGTTCACGTCGAAGGCGCGCAGGGCCGCCGGACCGCTGGGCGCCTCGTCCGCCAGGATGCCGGCGTTGTTCACCAGAACGTCGAGCCGGTCCTGCTCGGCACCGATCGCCGCCAGCGCGTCGGCCACCGAGGCGTCGTCGGTCACGTCGAGCTGCACGAAACGGGCGCCCAGGGTCGCCGCGGCCCGCTCGCCGCGCTCGGGGTCGCGTGATCCGACGTACACGGTGTGACCCCGTGCCAGAAGTTGCCGGGCGGTCTCGAAACCGATGCCCTTGTTGGCGCCGGTGATCAGGGTGACGGTCATCGTCGGATGTCTCCTGTCGCGTGATGGGCCCCGTTCGAGCCACGTCACGGACGTTAGAAGCGGCCCGTGGCCGGAACCAGAGCACTGCGGTGCCAGGGGTATCTCAGGGCCCCCGCTGTGCCCCGGGCGGAGATCTACGCTGGGCTGGTGGCGGAGACGACGAATGCGCTCGGGGCGTACCTGCGGGCCCGGCGCGAGCTGGTGACGCCGGCGCAGGCCGGTATTCCGGATGGGGGCGTGCGGCGCGTGCCGGGACTGCGGCGCGAAGAGGTCGCCATGCTCGCCGGGATCAGCGCCGACTACTACCTGCGGCTGGAGCGGGGCCGCAATCGCCATCCGTCGGTGCAGGTGCTGGAGTCGATCGCCCGCGTGCTGCGCCTCGACGAGGAGCACTTCGCCCATCTGCTGGCGCTGGCGTGCGAGGCTCCGCGGCGGCACCGGCGCCGGCCGCGCAGTGCGACCCCGCCGCCCGGGGCCCTGAAGCTGATGGAGTCCCTCGTCCAGCCCGCCTTCATCGAGGATCGGTACTTCGACGTGCTGGCCTCGAACAGCCTGGCCAGGGCTCTGTCGCCGGGCCTGGCGGCGGGCGGCAACCAGCTGCGGGACCTGTTCCTCGACCCGGCCGAGCAGGCACTGCTCCCGGAGTGGGAGGCCGTCACCGAGTGCTTCGTCGCCAACCTGCGCCAGGCCGTGGGCAACGATGTCGACGATCCCCGATTCATCGAGCTGACCGGTGAGTTGTCCCTGGCCAGCCCTCGTTTCCGCGAGCTCTGGGGCCGCCATGAGGTGCACGGGCAGCGCGGCGGCCCGATCCGGCTCGACCATCCGCAGGTCGGTGAGTTGTCGCTGAACCGCGAACGCTTGCGCATCGACGGCACCGACACCCTGATGCTCGTCGTCTACCACGCCGAGGCCGGCAGCAGCGACGCGGAGAAACTGGCGCTGCTGGCCTCCCTCGCCGTCAGGGCGGCGGCTCCGGGCGTACCGAAAACCGGAGTTGATCTTCAAGGCCTCGCGTGACATGGCGTCGTTTCCGTGCCAGTGTTACCCATCGGTAACTTACGGATGGAGGCGGCATGACGGTGGCGACAGATTCCCCCGAGCCGGCGGTGGTGGAGCCGGCCCTCGCGCGCCGGGCGTGGCGGGCGGCCGAGCCCCTGCACGGCATGATCTACTTCGTGCCCGAGGCGCACGAGCGGTACGCGGCGCTCGGCCTCTCCACCCGGGCCGGCTATTTCGCCTCACGGGCGGCGGCCCTGGGCCCGGTCGGCGCCGAGCCGGTCACCGCCGCCTTCTTCAACTTCAACCCGCGCCTCGTCGCCGGGGCGTTGCCCGCCGCCTGGGACCGCACGACGCCGGCCGAGGTCCTGGCCGCCCGGCTGGCGGCGGCGGACGCGGCCCTGACCCGCGCCCTCGGTGACGCGGTGCACGGCCCGGAGGTGGCCGAGGCCGCCGGGCTGGCCCGCCGCGCCGCGGAGTCCGCCGCCGGCCGCCCGCAGGGCCGCGTCCTGTTCGCCGCCCACGCCGCCCTGCCCTGGCCGGAGCAGCCGCATCTGGTCCTCTGGCAGGCCCAGACGGCGCTCCGCGAGTTCCGTGGCGACGCGCACGTCGCGGCCCTGCTGCTGGCCGGCCTGACCGGGCTGGAGGCGCTGGTCCTGCACGCCGCCTCCGGCGAGGTGCCCGAGCGTTTCCTGCGCCGCAGCCGCGGCTGGAGCGAGGAGCAGTGGGCCGGGGCCGTCGACGACCTGCGCCGCCGTGGGCTGATCGAGGGCGACGAACCGGTGCTGAGCGAGGCAGGACGAACGCAGCGCGACGAGATCGAGGCGGCCACCGACCGGCTCGCCGCACCCGCGTACGCGGTCCTCGGCACCGAGGGCTGCGCCCGCCTGACCGAGCTGGCCCGGCCGCTGAGCCGGGCGATCGTCGCGGCGGGACTGCTCAACCTGGACAACGGCGCTCGATGACTGTTCGCCCGGTGTCCGCGGGCCACCGGGCGGCCTAGCGTCGACGGTGACCGGCTTCCCGATTCAGCCCTGGGAGGTGCCTCATGCGAATGTCGGTCGGCAAAACTCTGATCACGGCGGTCCTCTGCGTGGCGCTCACCGCCTGCGGCGCCGGTCCCGCCGCCGAGCGGGCCATGACGGGTCCGGTGGCGGCCCGGGCGGCGGCTCCCTACTGCGGGATCACCTGGGGCAGCGGCGACAAGGCCGCCGGTGTCCTCAGCACGGCGCAACTGCTCACCGCGGAGACCGGCCGGCACGACTGCTGGGACCGGGTGGTCTTCGAGTTCGGCGGCAGCGCACTCGGCTACGCGGTGCGTTACAGCGACCAGGTGCCGACCGAGGGGCAGGGCGTGGATCTGGTGCCCTACACCGCGGGCGGGGCGTTCCTCTGGGTCACCCTGCGCGCGCCGGCGTCGACGTTCGGCGCCGTCGCCGGTCAGCACGTCGCGACCGTCGTCTCCTACGACACCCTGCGGGACGTCGTCTTCGGCGGCACCTCGGAGGGGTACACGACCTTCGCGGTCGGGGTGCGTGCCCGGCTTCCGTTCCGGGTGCTGACGCTGGCCGGTCCGGGCAGTCACTCCCGCGTCGTGGTGGACGTGGCGCACTTCTGGTGATCGTTCCCGTGTGAAGGCGCGATGAACGGGTAGGCGATCGGCGTGACCGACCGCATCACCGACATCTGGGGGACCGGCACGCCGCATGCCAGGGGCACGGCGTGGCCGGTCCGGGTGGATCAGCATCTGGACGAGGGGATCACCGAGGACCAGGTCGATCGCTGGGTGCCGAGCGCCTGCGTGCTGTGCAGCAACGGCTGCGGCTGCGACATCGCGGTCAAGGACGGCCGGATGGTCGGCGTCCGCGGCCGGGCCGGTGACGCGGTCAACCACGGGCGGCTCGGGCCGAAGGGGCTTTACGGCAGCACCGCGTGGTCGCGTTCGGCCGACCGGCTGACCCGGCCGATGATCCGCGAGGGCGGTGAGCTGACCGAGTGCGACTGGCCGGCCGCGATGGGCCGGGTCGTCGAGGTGTCGCGGCGGCTGATGCGGGAGAAGGGGCCGCTGTCGCACGGCTTCTACACCAGCGGCCAGTTGTTCCTGGAGGAGTACTACACGCTCGCGGTGATCGGCAAGGCCGGGCTGGGGACGCCGCACATGGACGGCAACACCCGGCTGTGCACGGCGACCGCCGCGGCCGCGCTGAAGGAGTCGTTCGGCGCCGACGGGCAGCCCGGCTGCTACGCCGACATCGAGCAGTGCGACACCATTTTTCTGTACGGCCACAACCTCGCCGAGACACAGACCGTCCTGTGGAGCAGGGTCCTGGACCGCACCCGCGGCCCCCACCCGCCCGTGCTGGTCTGCGTCGACCCGCGCCGCACCCGGGTCGCCGAGGAGGCGCTCCGGACCGGTGGCGTACACCTGACCCCGCGCGTCGGCACCAACCTGGCACTGATGAACGGGCTCGCCCGGGAGCTGTTCGAGCACGGCTGGATCGACGAGAAGTGGGTGGCCGGGCACACCCTCGGCGTCGACGAGTTGCGGGCGATCGTCGACGCGTACACCCCGGACCGGGTCGCCGAGATCTGCGGGGTCGCGCCCGACGACCTGCGCCGGGCCGCGCGGATCTTCGGGACCGCCGAGCGCGTGCTCTCCACCGTGCTGCAGGGCTTCTACCAGTCCCATCAGGCCACCGCGGCGGCCGTGGCGGTGAACAACCTGCACCTGCTGCGCGGCATGATCGGCCGGCCGGGCGCCGGGATCCTGCAGATGAACGGGCAGCCGACCGCGCAGAACAACCGGGAGTGCGGCGCCGACGGCGACCTGCCCGGCTTCCGCAACTGGGACGACGAGCGGCACATCCAGCAGCTGGCCGAACTCTGGAACGTCGACCCGCTGAAGATCCCGCACTGGGCCGACCCGACGCACGCCATGCAGATCATGAGCTACGCCGAGGAGGGCTCGATCGGCTTCCTGTGGATCTCCGCGACCAACCCGGCGGTGTCCATGCCGGAGTCCGCCCGGATCCGCCGGATCCTCGCCGATGATCGGTGCTTCGTGGTGGTCCAGGACCTGTTCCTGACCGAGACCGCCCGGCTCGCCGACGTGGTGCTGCCGGCCGCGGGCTGGGGCGAGAAGACCGGCACCTTCACCAACGCCGACCGCACCGTGCACCTGTCCGAGAAGGCCGTCGACCCGCCCGGCGAGGCGCGCAGCGACCTGGACATCTTCCTGGCCTACGCGGACGCCATGGACTTCCGGGACCGGGACGGCGCCCCGCTGATCAAGTGGCGGACGCCGGAGGAGGCGTTCGACGCGTGGCGGGCGGCCAGCAAGGGCCGGCCGTGCGACTACAGCGGACTGTCGTACGAGAAGCTGCGCGGCCCGACCGGGATCCGCTGGCCGAACGGCGCCGAACGCCTGTACACCGACGGGGTCTTCCCGTCCGCCACCGAGTACTGCGAGACGTACGGTCATGACCTGGTCACCGGGGCCACGGTCACCCAGCTGGAGCACAAGGCGCTGCGCCCGGACGGCCGCGCGTTCCTCAAGGGCGCCGACCAGACCCCGCCGCACGAGCCGGTCAGCGACGAGTATCCGCTGCTATACACGACCGGGCGGACCGTCTACCAGTTCCACACCCGGACCAAGACCGGCCGGGCCGAGCCGCTGCGCCGGGCCGCGCCGGGCATGTGGGTGGAGCTGTCCGCGGCCGACGCGGAGCGGCTCGGGATCGCCCAGGGCGACCTGGTGCGGGTCGAGTCGCCGCGCGGCTGGATCGAGGCGCCGGCCCGGATCGGGCAGGTGCCGCCGGGGACGGTGTTCGCGCCGTTCCACTACGGCGGCGCGGACCGGCAGGCGAACGAGCTGACCATGACGGTGTGGGACCCGGTCTCCAAGCAACCCTGCTTCAAGACCGCCGCGTGCCGGGTCCGCAAGGCCGGAGGCCGGGGATGAACCTGGTCATCTATCTCGGACTGGCGCGCCACGCCGAGCAGACCCTCGCGGAGTCGTTGCGGACCGTGGGGGAGGGCCACGCCCAGCATCCCGACGTGCTGTTCACCTGCCGGACGCTGGCCGGGATGAGCGAGGAGCACGTCCGGCGGCTGAGCCCGATCGTGGACCGGTACGGCGCCTCGTCCGCCGGGGACGTGCGGGAACCGGAGCGGCTGCACGCCGGTGGGCTGGCCCAGGTGCGCAGCGGGCCGGTCGGCCTGCTGCGCGACCTGCAGGACCTGCACGTGCTCGGCACCCTGGCGCAGACCACCTGGACGGCGGTGTACCAGGCGGCCCAGGCCCTGCGGGACACCGAACTGATCGAGCTGTGCCGGCACGCGTCCGGCCACAACTCGCGGCAACTGTCCTGGCTCAACACCCGCCTGAAGGCGGCCGCGCCACAGTCGCTGATCGCCTCCTGACCGCCGTCGCCCCGGCCGCCGGGAAGCCGTGCGCGCGGGCGGCGACCACGATCACCAGCACCGGGACCAGCATCAGCGCCACACTGCCCGGCAGGGCGCCCGCACCCAGGGTGTCGAGCAGGATGCCGCCGACGATCCCGCCGGCCGCCATCGCGACGTTCCAGAGCGTGACCAGCATCGCCTGCACCGCGTCGGCGGCCTCCCGGCCGGCGTCCGCCGCGGCCGTCTGGAGCAGCGTCGGCACCCCGCCCCAGCCGAGACCCCACAGCACCGCCGCCGGGTAGACCAGGACGCCGCTGCCGAGCAGCACCGCGGCGCCGCCGACCAGCAGGACGCTCGCGACACTCAGTGCCCGCAGCCGCCGGTCGATCTGGGCGCCGGTGAGCCAGATGCTGCACAGGGAGGCGACGCCGAACGCGAGCAGCACCAGGTCGGTGGCGTCGCCGAGGCCGAGGTGGCCGAGGAGCGGGGCGATGTAGGCGTACAGAATGGTGTGCGCCAGCACGAAGACCAGGGTCACGACCAGGACCGGGACGACCCCGGGCAGGCCGAGCGCCTGGCGGGCCGGGGCCGGGACGGTGCCATGCCGGCCCGCGAAGTCCGGTACGGCCACGGCGATCCAGCCGAGCAGCACGACAGTCAGGACGGTCATCGCCAGGAACGCGGCACGCCAGCCCAGCGTCTGCCCGAGGAAGGTGCCGGCCGGAACGCCGAGCGACAGCGCGACCGGGATCCCGGCCATCGCGACGGCGACGGCCTTGCCTTGCAGGTGCGGCGGAGCCAGCCGGCGGGCGTATCCGGCCAGCAACGCCCAGGCGAGCCCGGCCGCCACCCCGGCGACGAATCGGGCCACCATGGTGACCGGATAGGCGGACGAGACCGCGGTGACCGTGTTGGCCAGGGCGAACGCGGCCATCGCGGTGAGCAGCAGCCGCTTGCGGCGCCACCCGGCGGTGGCGGCGGTCAGCGGGATGGCGGTCAGCGCGGTGCCGAGCGCGTAGATCGTCACCGCCTGGCCGGTGGCGGACTCGCTGACGCCGAGACTGTCGCTCATCGCGGGCAGGACACCGGCCGGCAGGGTCTCGGTCAGGCTGGTCACGAAGACCGCGGTGGCCAGCGCCAGCAGCGCGGGCATCGGGAGACTCTTCATGCCCGTATGCTCAAACCCTCACATACATGTGAAGGTCAACGCTGCCCGGGATGAGGTGGGCCACATGCGCATCGGTGAGCTGTCCGCTCGCACCGGCACGTCACGGCGGCTGCTGCGATATTACGAGGAGCAGGGACTCATCGTCTCCCAGCGCTGCGCGAACGGGTACCGCTCCTATGACGACCGGCTCGCCGATCGGGTGCTCCAGATCCGCGGCCTGCTCGACGCCGGCCTGCCCACCCGAGTGATCAAGCAGATCCTGCCGTGCCTCGACAAGCCGCGCGCCATCGTCTTCGCCGACGCCACCCCGGAGATCATCGAGACGCTCGGGCAGGAGCTCGACCGGATGGACCGCCGCATCGACACCCTGACCCGCAACCGCGACGCGGTGGCCGAGTACCTCCAGGAGGTCCGCGCTCAGAGCCGGTCGGCGTAGGCCTGGACGGCGGCGGCGAGCCACTCCGGCAGGTCCGGGTCCACGGCGGCCACCATGGCCCGCTGCTCCGGGTTGCCCACGATCAGGTCGCCGAGCGCGTGATAGGCCGCGGCGTCGGCCGGCCACACCGCCCGGACCTGCCGGTAATGCTCGGCGGTCAGGGCTTGCGCCGCGGGCTCGGTCGGCGTGACCCCGCCGGCCCGGGCCCGCGCCATCCGGGTCAGCAGTTCGCGGCCCTGCTCGGCGGCCTGTTCCTGCTGTTCCCGGGTCCAGTCGTGGGCGGCGACCTGGTCGGCGGCCCGATCGCCGTATCGGGCGCGCAGGCCGTCGCCGAGGCGCCGGCGGGCCCGCGCCAGCCCGCGCAGGAAGTCCTCCGACTGTTCGCCGGCCAGGTTGGCGATCGTCCGGTCCACGGTGTCGATGATCTCGTCGAGGCGCTCGCGTTCGGCCACCAGCTGGGCCCGGTGGTCGCGTAGCGCCGTCACCTCGTCCCCGTCGCCGGCGATCGTCGCGGCGATGGCGGCCAGGGACAGGCCCAGACCGCGCAGCAGCAGGATGCGTTGCAGGCGGAACAGCTGCGGGCGGTCGTACCAGCGGTAGCCGTTCGCGGCCACCCGGGCCGGTGTCAGCAGCCCGATCTCGTCGTAGTGGCGCAGGGTCCGCGAGGTGACCCCGGCCATCCGGGCCACCTGGTTGATCGAGTACGCCACGCCGGAAGTCAACGCTGGACCTTGCCGTTACGTCAACTTCTACGCTCCCCGGCATGGAGATCTTCACCATCGCCCATGCCCGGATCTTCGACGGCCGAGAGGTCGTCCCCGCCACCCACCTGCGGGTCGAGAACGGGCTGGTGGCGGCGATCGGGGACGCGTCGATCGCCCGCCCCGGCGACGTGCTGGTGGACGGCAGCGGCGGCACCGTCCTTCCCGGACTGATCGACGCCCACGTGCACCTGCTGCCGGGCTGCACGCGGCTCGCCCCGCTGTTCGGCGTGACCACGCTGATCGACCAGTTCAGCAAGCCGGACGTGATCGAGAAGGAGCGGGCCGCCGGTCCGGTCAGGGCGGATTTCCGTACGTCGGGCGTCGGCGCCACCGCACCCGGCGGGCATCCGACGATCGCGTACGCACCCATCCCGTACCTGACTGGGCCGGACGCGGCTTCGCCGTTCGTCGAGGCGCGGCTGGCCGAGGGCGCCACCCACGTCAAAATGATCTACGACGACGGCTCCGGCGCGATGCTCGACATCCCCAGCCTGGACCCGGCGACCATCGACGCGCTGGTGACCGCCGCGCATCGGCACGGGCTACCGGTGGTGGCGCACGTGTCGACCGCCGCCGGGGCGGTGCACGTCACCCGGCACGGCGTCGACGTCCTGGCCCACGTGCCGTTCGACCGGATGCGCGACGCCGAGGTGCGCGAGGTGGCCCGGTCCGGTGTCGCGGTGATCGCGACCCTGGACATCGTCGACGGCTTCCCGGGGCCGGACGGGCTGCTGCCGTTGCTGGCCGACCCCGGGCTCGCCGACCGCCTCACGCCTCGCTGGCGGCGCGTGCTGCGGGCACAGTCCCGCCGGTGGATGCCGCCGTTCGTCCCGGACGGCGCCGCGGCGAGGGAGAACGTGCTCGCCCTGCTGGAGTCCGGCGTCCGGATCCTGGCCGGCACCGACGCCCCCAACCCGGGACTGGTGCACGGGGCGAGCCTGCACCGGGAACTGGCCCACCTGGTCCACGCCGGCCTGCGCCCGGCCGAGGCCCTGGCCGCCGCCACCAGCCTCCCTGCCGAGGTGTTCGGCCTGGCCGATCGCGGCTGCCTGCGACCGGGCGCCCGCGCCGACCTCGTCCTGGTCGACGGGGACCCGACCACGGTGATCGAGCAGAGCCGGTCGGTGCGGCACACCTGGATCGGCGGCCGCCCGGTCGTGCCCGGCCGGTACCCGGGCAGCCCGGCCGAACGGAACGGCATCGCCTGGCTGCGCGCCTCGACGGACGCCATCACGGCGGCCATCCGTGAGCGGTGGCCGCAGATCCCGGCCCCGGAGCAGGTCGTCCGCGAGGACGGCGAGATCGTCGGCCGCCTGGTGCCGACGGCGGGCGGCTGGCAGGCCGAGACGGTGTTCGGGGCGCCGCTGGGCGACCCCCAGTCCAAGGACGACGCTCGGCGCCTGCTGCTCACGATCGGCCTGAGCGTGCTGGCCGAGCCCTGGTGGATCCGCACGCCCGATGGCGGACCGTGGCGTGAGGCGTCCCTGGTCGAGGTCCGTTCCGACCGGATCCGCCTGCGCTGGACCGATCACACGGTCGCGTCGTACGACCCCCGCGACCTCGACTTCACCACCCGCCCACCGGCAGTGATACAAGATCATCGTGCGTACGCTGCGTTGCCACCGGAGAGTTCCGCTGCCCCCGCTGGATGACGGGGACGACACGAGCCGGTCACTCTGACCGATCCGGCCGGCCGATGAGGAGGTTCGGAGTGGTCGGCACCCGGGGCAGCCGCCTGTTGGTCCGCACCGCCCGGCACCTCCTCGAAGCCGACCTCGCCCTACCCCGAGACGCGGCGGCGTAGCTCCGCGACCCCGTCCCCGGACAGGTCGTCGAGGGCGGGCCGGCGGCCGGTCAGGGCCAGCATCACCGCCTCGCCCGTGCCGCGGACCAGCGGACCGTCACCCCAGGTCCAGCCCAGGTCGGTCGCCTCCCAGCGCAGCCCGAGCGGCCTGCGCCGCGGCACGAAACCGATCGCGCGACCGCCCACCAGGAAGTCCAGCGACGCCCGCAATCGCTCCGGCCGAAGCTCATGGGGCAGCCCCAGCGGCCGGCGGATGTCCTGCCCGTGCACCTGGAGATCGGTGAGCTGCCCCGGATACCCCACGATCGGCGGCCGGAACGGGCTCTCCGCGTGCGCCCGCAGCATCGCGGCGAGCTCGCCGGCCGGGCGGGCCGCCATCCGGGTGGCCAGCATGGCATTGGCCCTGTGCAGCCGGAAGCCGCTGCGGATCAGGATCGGCAGCGCGGACGACTTGGCCGCGGCGACCGCGGCGACCAGGTGACCCACCACCTCCTTGACCGTCCAGGCGCCGCACAGGCTGGGCGTGCGCAACTGCTCGGCGGTCAGCGACTCGACGAGGCCGGCCATCCGGCGGCGCTCGTCGGCGATCATCTCCCTGATCTCCACAGCGGCACGGTACTTGATCTGGAGCGCGCTCCAGGTCCTACGGTCGTCATCGAGACCGGAACTGCGGGGAGATGGACAGTGGAATATCGGGACTTCGGGCGGCTCGGCCGGATCAGCGCGCTCACCCTCGGCGGGGGCGGCATCGGCGGGGTGTGGGGGAGCACCGACCGGGCCGAGGCGACGGCGACGGTGTACGCCGCGATCGACGACGGGATCACCATGCTCGACCTCGCGCCCAGCTACGGCGCGGGCGCGGAGGCCGAGCAGCTGGTCGGCGCGGCGCTGCGCAAACGGCCCGCGCCGGACGTGGCGATCACCTCGAAGGTGCAGCTCGCCGACGACGAGCAGGGCGACGTCGCCGGCCGGATCCGGCGCAGCCTGCACGACAGTCTCACCCGGCTGGGGCGTGACCATCTGGACCTGCTGCTGCTCCACACGCATCTGCGGCCGGACGCGGTCCCGCCGACGCCGTGGACGACGACCTGGAGTGCGTACCGGGACGAGATCGTGCCCGAGTTCGAGCGGCTGCGCGCCGAGGGCCTGGTACGCGGCTGGGGGATCACCGCGGTGGTGCATCCGGACGTCCTGTTCGCCGCGTTCCGGGAGACGCACCGGCCGGACGCGGCCCAGGTCATCGTCAACGCGATGGACCTCGACGGCGGCAACTCGGCGTTCCACGGCACCCCGCCGGCCGGCGACGCCATCGTGCGGGCGGCGAACGCCCACGACGTCGCGGTGATCGGCATCCGTGCCGTGGCGGCCGGGGCGCTGACCTCGACCCTGGACCGGGTGCTCCCGGCGGACGATCCGGTGGCCGGCGACTTCGTCCGGGCGGAACCGTTCCGCAAGCTCGCGGCCGACCTGGGCCAGACGCCGGCCGCGCTCGCCCACCGCTACGCGCTGAGTGTCCCCGGCGTCGCGACCGTGGTCCTGGGCGTGAAGAACCGCACCGAGCTCGCCGAGTGCGTGACCGCCGAGGCGCTCGGGCCGCTGACCGCCGAGGAACTGGCCGCGATCAGCGCCATCCGGTGAGGCGCCACGGCTCACCGACCGTGTACGCCTCCGCCTCACCGGAAACCACGAGGACGGCACCGGAATCCGTTCGCACGTGCAGCGCTCCGGTGTCGTCGACCAGAGCCTCCTCGACGGTCCGGTCGTGCAGGGCGAGGGCCGCGGTCAGCCAGGCCACGTCGTCGTCCGCGGTGCCACTGACCTCGCCGATCGTCCAGGTGGCGTCGATGTACAGCCGCGCCTCGACGGCCGGCGTGGGCCGGTTGTCGCAGAAGACGAGGACCGGCCAGGCCCCGCGATACCCGATCTCCGCCACGAACGTGCCGGCCAGCCGTTCCACCTCCACGCGGGCAGTCTATTTCTCGCCGGGGTGCACCAGGGGGTTCGTCCCGGCGAGCCAGCCGCGAACCGTGGCGGCGTGCTCGTCCACCGTGGGCGGCGCGGCCGGTGGCGGCAACGATCCCGACGAATACCGGACCGGGTGCCGAATCTGCCCGTCGACCAGCGGCGCAAGGCCGAGCGACGCGGCCCGGTCGATCGCCTGCCCGATGTCCCGCACCACCCCGGCGGCAACCCCGGCCGCGGTCAGCCGTTCCTCCCACACCGCCGCGGAAGCCCCCGCCAGCGCTTCCTCCAGCAGGGCGACGAGCGCCTCCCGGTGCGCCACCCGCGACGGATTGTCCCGGAATCGGGCATCCCCGGCCAGCGACGGAATGCCGAGCACCTCGCAGAGCCGGGCGAACTGCCGGTCGTTCCCACAGGCCACCGCGATCGGCACGTCCGCACACCGCAACGTCTCGTAGGGCGCGATCGACGGATGCCGGTTACCCATCCGCCCCGGCGCCACCCCGGTCGCCAGATATCCGGAAGCCTGATTCACCAGCCCGCCCAGCAGACTGGACATCAGGTCGACCTGCACATGGTCCCCGAGACCGGTTTCCCGCCGCCGATGCAATGCCGCCAGGATGCCGATCGTCGCGTCCTTCGCGGTCAGCACGTCGACCAGGGCCACACCGACCTTGAGCGGCTCGCCGCCGGCCTCCCCGGTGATGCTCATCAGCCCACCGACGGCCTGCACCAGAAAGTCGTATCCGGGCAGATCCGCCTCCGCCCCGAACCCGGTGACCGAGCAATACACCACGCCCGGATTGACCGCCGCCACCGATTCATAATCCAGGCCGAAACGAGTCAACTTCAGGTTCTGTACGACCACATCGGCGCGTTCCGCCAGCGCGAACGCCGTCGCCCGGTCCCCGGGGTCGAAGAAGTCCAGCGCGATGCTGTACTTGCTGCGGTTCAACCCTTCGAAATACGACGACGAGCGCGCACCCCAGGGCGGCCCCCACGATCGGGTGTCGTCCCCGGACCCGGGTCGCTCGACCTTGATCACCACGGCGCCCAGATCGGCCAGGGTCATGGTGGCCAGCGGCCCGGCGAGCACCCGGCTGAAGTCGGCCACCACCAGCCCGGACAGCGGCCCGCTCACCCGCGCACCTCCCGCCGCGGCACACCCCAAGGGTTGTCGTCGCGCAATGCCGGCGGCAGCGCCGCGGCCGGAACGTCCTGATAGGTGACCGGCCGCAGGAACCGCCGCAGCGCCCCGGCCCCGACCGACGTGTGCTGCGGCGCGGTGGTCGCCGGCCACGGCCCGCCGTGCTGCTGCCCCCACCCGACGACCACGCCGGTCGGCCAGCCGTCCACGATCACCCGCCCGGCGATCCCGGACAGCGCCGCCACCAGCCCCGGCACCTCCGGGTCGTCCGGACCGCCGCCGTGCACCGCCGCCGCCAGGCTGCCCGGCAGCTGCGGCAGCACCTCGGCGAGATCGGTGTACGAGGCGACCAGCGCCACCGGCCCGAAGCACTCCTCGAGGAACGGCCCGATCGCGTCGACGCCCAGCACCGTGGGCGCCGCCGCCCATCCGCCGTCGGCCGGCGCGGTCGTGGCGAGCACCCGGGCACCCGCCGCCCGCAGCGAGGCGACCCCGGACGCGTAGCTCGCGGCGATCCGCTCGGTGAGCATCCACCCCTGCGGCGCGGCGTCGGTCAGCGCCCGCGCGACCCGGGACTCCAGGTCGCTGCCGGCCGGGACCAGCAGCAGCCCCGGCTTGGTGCAGAACTGGCCCATCCCCTGGGTGAACGACGCCACGAACCCGGCCGCGATCTCGTCGGCCCGCCGCGCCGCGCCCCGGGCGGTCACCACGACCGCGTTGACCGTGCCCATCTCGGCGTACACCGGGATCACCCGCTCCCGCGCCGCCGCCTGCCGCCACAGCGCGAGGCCGCCCTGCTGGGAACCGGTGAAGGCGACCGCGCTGATCGCCGGGTGGTCGACCAGGCGACGGCCCGCGTCGTACCCCGCAATCAACGACAACGCACCGGGCGGCGCGGCCGGGGCCGCGAGCGCGAACAGCGCGGCGGACAGGCGCGGATGCGCCGGATGGGCCTTGACCACCACCGGGCAGCCCGCGGCCAGGGCGGTCGCCGTGTCGTGCCCGAGCACCCCGAACCCGAACGGGAAGTTGCTGGCCCCGAAGACCGCGACCGGACCGAGCGGTACCTGAACCTTGCGCAGTTCAGGACGCCCGGGTCCGGTTTCGATCACCGCCTCGAGCCACGAGCCCTCCCGCGCCACCCCGGCGTAGAACCGGAACGCGGCCGCCGCCCGCTGCGCCTCCCCGGTCAGGCGCGGCATCCCGAGCGCGACCTCCTCGTCGGCCAGAGCGGCCAGCTCGGTCCGGTTCGCGTCGAGCGCGTCCGCAATCGCCTCCAGCCAGCCCGCCCGTTCCTGCGGCGACGCCGCGGCAACGGCCGGGGCCGCCGCCGCGGCGGCCGCGACAGCCGTGTCGACCTCGTCCGGCGCCGACTCCGCCGGAGCCGGCACGGACCGCCCGGTCCGCGGATCAAAAGACCATGCCTCGGTCACTGAGCGTTCATCCTCACGCAGATTTCCGGTACGTCCATCGCCTCGTCCACCAGCCCGACCAGCTGTTCACCGCCCCTGTCGACGTGCGGGCGCCCGCTCGGCGTACCCCGCTCGCGCTCTTCGATCCGATCTTGCCATCTTTGCGTGAAACGTCCGCTCTAATGTGATGAGTCTTCGGGCCCGACACCATGCTCCGCGTAAGCTGGAATGCCCCTGACCTTGGCGGTGACGGCAGTCCTGATGCGACGAGATAGGCGTTCAGATAGGTATCCGTCTAATTCATCCATGGCAACGAACCTTGCTTCTGACAGTTCGCCGTCATTGAAGCTGATCTCGGAGTGTCGCGGAAGCCGGCCCGCGTCGAAAATAAATAGTATTTTGTCACCCTCGTTTTCTGCCGGAGCCCAATCGATAACCAGGTGGTTCTTCACAGATACCGATACCCCGAGTTCTTCCTGGATTTCACGGATGCAAGCCGCTCTCGGAGACTCGCCTGACTCGACATACCCACCAGGAATATCCCACCCCTCCTTGTAGGTGGGCTTCACTAGCAGGACGCGTCCGGCTTCATCGAAGAAGAGAGCGCCAGCGGCTACGCGCGGAGTGGCCAATCGAGGAATTTCCGGGGTCGTCACATCGAGCAGCGTAGAGCGGGTGGGTCAGTCCAGCACGCGTAGACGCCGCGCCAGGCCTACCAACTCTGTGGAAGGCTTGCCGCGCTGCTGTCTGATCCAGGTGAGGACGAGTTGGCGACCGAGGTAGTGGTGCCGGACCTGTTCGGGGGCCATCTGCTCGGCATCGAGCAGGACGGACAGCGCTTCGTCCCGGCGGTTCCACGCGCCGTAGGCCCGGGACATCTCCAGGGCGTGACGGACTCGGCGCTCCATCGGAAGGCCGGTGGTGTTCACCCGCGGTCCGAGGTCGATCGCGACCTGGACGTTCCCAAGCTCTCCGGCGGCGGCGACTCGGTGGATCGCTACGTTCGTCGGTCCGAAGGCCGTCCACAGGTGGTTGGCATCCGTGCCGAGCCGGCCCGCGGCCTCGTCGGCGGCAGTGAGGAAGGTTCGGGCTGTTCCGGCGTCGTTCGCCCGGGCGGCGGCAACCGAACCGCCCAGCAATAGGGTCCCGTAGACGGACAGCAACTCCGGCCCGGATTCGGTTAGGTGCTGGTCCAGGTAGTCGGCGGCGTCGGTGGTGAGTCGCACGGCGTCCTGGTAGCGCCCGGTGGACAGCAGCGCATGACTGACCGAGCGGAACAGCGACCCGGTGATCGCCGGGTCTCCCACGGGGCGGACGACAGAGAGACCGCGGTCGGCCGCGATCCACGCGAGGTCGCTTTCGCCCAGCTTGGTGAGCTGCGTCGCGGCCAACTGGTAGGTGAGGCCAAGCAAACTGCGGCCTTCCTCCTGCTCGCGGCCGTCCAGCTCGTCGGCGGCGGCCTGTGCTTGGCGAAGTAGACCGGGAAGCTGACCGGTGACGAACCCGAACCTGGACGCCTGATAGGCGTTCCAGAGCTTCGCAGTCTCCTTGCGTAGGTCGTCCAGGTCGGGCGGAACGGAGCTGTCGCCCCGGGCGCCGAGAGCGGTGATCGTCCGGTATTCCGTGAGGGCGGCACGCAGTGCTGGCACCGTCTCCATCCCGCTGTCCGCGGTCCATTCGACCAGTGACGGCTCGGCGAGCAGGTCGCCGAGCGAGACGTCCAAGACGTCGGCGAGTGACTTGATCACCGAGAGGCGGTCAAGCTCGATGCGGTTGTTCTCGATCTTCCCGAGCCAGTCCGCGGTGCGGCCGATGAGGCCGGCAAGCACCTCCTGAGACAGGCCCCGCCTGCGGCGATACCAGGCGACTCGCTCGCCGATCGTCAGTTTGGTGGTCATGCCGTGCATCCGCTGACCTTCCCCGCATGGAGATCGGCGACCCCGGAATGATTTTCCGGGGTCTGGGGCGGTTTTGGCCACAGCCTGTCTCCATGACCGTTCTCAGCCCTTCCGTCCCGGACGGTGCCTTCCGCTCGTGCGCCGGCGTGGGCTGGAAGTACACGAGCCATCGGACCGCCCTGCGGATGGTGGCGCAGACCTGCCGGGACTCCCGGATCACGGCCCAGCGCTCCGGCATGGACTGCGGCGGGCGTGGCCATCTGGCTGGGACGGCCTCATGAGCTGGCACCGGGGCGGGTGCCGGCTCTGAAGCCCGCCCGCCTCGGTGTCCTCCGATCTGGTGGGGGAGGATCCGTGATTCCGCGTCCTGGGGATGTCGTGATCGTGGACGGCAAGGCGTCGGTGCAGTTCGCCGATACACGCGGGCTGTTGTTCCGAGTGATCTCCGTCAGTGATAGGTCGACCTACGAGGGCTGGACCTGGCTTCAGGGCTACTCGATAAACAGCGCGGGCGTCGCGATCGAGCGCCGCGAGATCTTCGTTCGTCATGACGGCCTCCGGCATTACCAGGCCCGACCGGTCCGTCCGAGCGTGGGGAGCGGCAAGTGAGCGTCTTCCTGCCCGCCGGCGGCCGTGAGCAACTGGAGTTCGCGCAAGCTCAGCTTGGCCGGGTGCCTCGACCGGAAGAGGTCGGGACGCCCAAGGGGTGGCCTGGCTGGCTCCAGGCGTCGTCCGCGATCCCGTTGTCTGTTCACCGCCCGGGGCAGCTGTCAACCAGCCCCCGGCGGTGACGAATCAGACCGGCTCGATCGCGAGGTCGGTGATCTTGTCGTGCTTGATGGCGAACATGAGTGCGAAGGACAGCGGCCCTCCGGGGAAGTCGCCGTCGCCGGAGGCGATCAGCCGGTCGCCGGCGAACGAGGTCGGCGTGAGCACGACCTTGGGGTCGATCAGATGCCCCTGGATCCACTCGCGAAGTTCGGCTTCGCCGGTCCAGGTCTTCCCGGCGTCGCGGACCGTGGCTGTGTCGCTGAAGACCGTGGCCAGCGAGGTGGCGTCGTGTGCGTTGGTGGCCGCGATGAAGTCGCCGACGGCCTTGGGCAGAGTGATGACGCTCATGGTGTTCTCCGGTTCTCCAGGGTGCCAGGACGCGGGGGCGTGCTGGCATGTGTCCCGGTAGGTCAGAAGTCCGCGCTGCGCGAAAGCTTCTCGTTCGCGCGCAGCTCGGCGAGTGCTTTCTCGTGCATCGCGACCACGGCGTCGTAGCCGGAGTTGCCGAGCACGATCCGGTGCGGCGGAACGGGTGCGTTCATCGCGCTGATCACGGCTTGCACGCCACGAACGGGGTCACCTGCCTGCTTGCCGTCAGCGTCCACGAACGCCGCCCTGACGGCCTCGACCATCGGCACGTAGGCGTCGACGGTCTCGTTGACGGGCTCGTTCTGGAAGTAGGAGAAGGCGCTGGTACGGAATGCGCCCGGCTCCACGACGAGCACGCGTACGCCGAACGGCTCGACTTCCTGGCGCAGTGTCTCGGACAGTCCTTCGATCGCGAACTTCGCCGCCGCGTAGTAGCCGAACCCCTGTGCGCCGACGAGGCCGGCCACCGACGACATGTTCACGATCCAGCCGTCGCCGCGTGCCCGCATACCCGGCAGGACCGCGCGGATCACCTCGGCCACGGCGAACAGGTTGAGGTCGAACGTGCGGCGGATCGTCTCGTCGGGTGCCCCCTCGATCGAGCCGTACCAGCCACGGCCCGCGCTGTTGACGAGCACGTCGATGCCGCCGAACCGCTCCTCTGCCGTCCTGACCGCGGCGCGCACCTGGTCGGCATCGGTGACGTCGAGCTGAAGGACCAGGACACGGTCACCGTGCGGTCCGGCCCACTCGCGCAGCTCCGCCGGCCGGCGGGCGGTCACCATCACCTGATCGCCCTGGGCCAGCGCAGCCTCGGCATAGGCCGATCCGAATGCTCCGGGCGTGCCGCCGGTGATGAACCAAGTCCTCATGGACTTCTCCTTCCGCTATACAGAGCACTGTAGCGCTATGTAAGCTACTATAGCAAGCATGCGGAATGCACGGGATCGACTCCTGCTGGCCACGGCGGAGTTGCTGGAGAGCGGCGCGGCGGTGTCCACGAGAGCGGTGTGCGATCGCGCCGGGGTGCAGGCCCCGACGCTGTATCACCACTTCGGCAACAAGCAGGGCCTGATCGACGCGGTGGCCAACCACGGCTTCACCCAGTTCACGGCGGTCGAGAGCTCGGGCGACCCGCTGGACGACCTGCGCGAGGGCTGGGACAGGCACGTGCGGTTCGGGCTGGAGCACCCGTCGTTCTACGGGCTGCTGTACGGTCGCGCCGAGCCGGGAAAGCCCTGCGCCGTCACCGCTCCCGCACACGCCGCGCTGCGCGAGCGATTCACCGCTGCCGCCGCCCGGGGGCTGCTCAAGGTGCCGGCGGCCGACGCCGCCGAGCAGCTGTTCGCCGCCAACATCGGCATCACGCTCACCTTGATCAGCCAGCCGGAGCCGGACTTCGGGCTCTCCGCCCGCGTCCGCGAGGCCGCGCTCGCCGGAGTGCTGCACACGCCTTCCACCGAGGCCTCGACCACCCGTGCCAGCGCGGCGCTGACGTTGCGCGCCCTGGTCGACGACGACCCGGGCGACCTCACTCCCGGCGAACGCGGACTGCTCGGCGAGCTGCTGGAGCGCCTGGCTCGCTAGGTGGTGTCTTCAAAGGATCATGGCCGTGGACGATGTACGGCGTGGTCCGCCGCCGATGCCGCTCCAATCGCAGCAGGAACCGGACGCCCTGCGCTGCGTCCTGGTGGGTGCCGATCGGGTCCTCGGGCAGCGCTTCGGGTAGCCAGGACTGCCACCACCCGTTCTCATGGCCGGAGATCGGGGCGATGTAGCCGATGAACGTCGTGTGCTTGCCGGGATGGGTGTCCGGTGCGTCGTCGCTGTTGGTGCGGCCATCGTTAGGTGTTTCCTGACCTATGCCGGTACGTCAACCACCGGCCGGTCCAGCCCGCCAGATCGCGCATCCACCCTGCGGTGCTCTGGCTCGACTTGAACGCCCACTTCTCGGCGTTCTTAGCCGCGAAATCGTCGAGGACTGAGGCGTCGGCCTTGCTCCAGGCCGAGTGCTGGGCCAGCCAGGTCTCGGCTTGTCGCGAGGTGTGGCCGCTGCCGATCAGCCAGGGGACGAGCATGGCCAGCTCGACCCACGGCGCGGCTTTGGTTGCCATCGCCCAGTCGACGATCCGCAGGCCGTGCGGGGTGATGATGAGGTTGGCCGGTCCTAGGTCGGTGTGCACGAGCGTGTCGCCGTTCATCGCCGGGTGCTCGAACCCGAGCCGCCCTTTCGGGGTGAACAGCCCCACGTCCGGCGCCGGCGTCTTACCCAGCACCGTTAGGGCTTCGCCGAGAAGGTCCAGGTCGGGGCTGCCCGGGGACAGGTCGGCGTGCGGGCCGTCGCAGTGCTCGAACCCGACGACGAGCCAGCCGGCCGTCTCGAAGTGCCACCGGACCGCGGGTGAGTGCGGCACGCTGACGGCCTCACTCACTCGCAGCTCGAAGCGCAGTGACCGAACCCCGAAGTCACTGTGAGCAGCCTTCACGAACACCTTTCCAGCCGTTCCGGTGACGGTGGCGGCTATCTCCGCGTGGTCACCGGTGCTGGCCGGGATGGCGTGAGTGCCGCCGACCCGGTCGGCGACCTCGTTCGTGACGGCCTCGGGTAGCGAGGTCCAGTCGATGCGCATCGGTCAGGTGGCCTTTCAGATCCCGGGGTTCGGTGGGCAGCAGGACTTCGCTTCGCTGTCCCAGAATTCGGGGTCGATGTAGTAGCCGGTCGCCTTGAGTGCCTGGCGGGTGTATTCCATGGAGGAGCCGTCCGTCATGCCCTCGGTCAGGATCGGCACGTGGTGTACGAAGTCTCCCGCGATCTGTTCGCAGGCGGCGGCGTACGGCTCGGTGTGTTACGGCGACACGTGCCAGGCCGCGTCGACCGGTTCGGTGGGGACGACGCGGTAGGAGCGGCCGTCGGGCAGCAGGCGGCCGAAGTCGGGGTCGTGCCGCGAGACGGTGTAGCCGGCCGTGGTGCGCTGACGTTCGACGAACAACAGCCCGCGGTCGAGGTCGACGGCCACCCATGTGAGGCCGCAGAGCTCGCCACGCCGCAGGCCGCGGAGCGCGGCGAGCCACCAGAACGCGAACAGGGAGTCCTCGACGTTGGTCTCCAGGAACGTGGCGAGCTGTTTCGCGGTCCACACGGCGACTGTCGGGTGTTCGCCGGTGAGTTCCCAGTGCTCGACGCGGCCGTCGGTCCAGACCTGGGCGTGCGGGCGCCGGTAGCCGGCGATCTCGATGTGCCGGGCCGGGTTGCTGCCGATCAACTCCTCGCGGACGGCGAGGTTCAGCGCGGCTCGCAGGGTGGTGTGTAGATGGTTGAGCGCCGACGGTGACTGCGGCAGACCCTTGGCGCTAGTGGTCTGCGCTATCTCGGCGAACACCGCGCGCAGCAGCGGGCCGTCGAGATCACTGAGCCGGTAGTGGCCGAGGCGAGGGATCAGGACGGCGTGGGTCTAGTTGCGCAGGGTCTGGGAGGGGGTGGTGCCGTAGGTGTGGTGGTAGGTGGCGGTGAAGCGGCTGTGGTTGGCGAAGCCCCAGCGTTGGGCGACGGCGAAGACGGTGGTGGTGGTCGGATCGGCGGCTTGCAGGTCCTGGTGGACGTGGTGGAGGCGGACACGGCGTAGGTAGGCGGTCGGGGTGGTGTCGAGGTGGCGGCGGAAGGCGAGCTGGAGGGTGCGGATGGTGACGTGGGCGGCGGCGGCGATGTCGGCGGCGCTGATGTCGCGGTGGGCGTTGTCGTCGATGAAGCTGATGGCGCGGCGCAGGCATTCGGGGTGCGCGTCGTGGCGGTCCTCGATGGTCGGGTCGGTCAGGGCGGTGTTGGCGAAGGTGGTCAGGGTGGCCGTGGCGAGCAGTTGCGCGGCGTTGCCGAGCACGAGCGGGGTGACGGCTTCGGGGTTGCGCAGGACGTCGGCGAGATAGCAATAGGTGTCCCACCAGTACGCGGCGACTGCGGGTGTGGTCGGGTCGAGGCTGGTGAAACGCAGCGGTGCGGGTCGGCGGCCGGGGGCGGTGGCCGCGACGCGGGCCAGCAGGCCGGAGTCGAGGGCGGCGGAGAAGATTTCGCTGGGTAGCCACCGCACCGTGTAGGGCAGATCGGGGTCGGTAGCGATGTACAGGTCCCCGGGGCCGTAGCGCTGCTCGACACCGCCACAGGTGCGCTGCATGCGGCCGGTGGCCATTCGGTTGATCGCGATGGTGTGCAGCGGTGCGGCGCGGATGTCCAGGATGGCGGCGGTTTGTTCGAGGGTGTCGAGGGTGAATGCTCCGGCGTCGGTGCGGTCGTAACGCAGCCGGGGCCGGTCGGTGTCGCTGTGCAGGCGCATGCCCGTGTATGCGTTACTGAGGAATTGTTCGATCGCGTCCGCGCCGGTGAGCGTGTACGTGCTGGTCTGCAGGGCGGCCTGGTCGGTGGTGGTCATGGTGGCGTCTCCGGTCAGGTGCGCAGGGTGTGGCTAGGTGTCTGGCCGTAGGTTTTGCGGTAGGCGGCGGTGAAGCGGCTGTGATCGGGGAAGCCCCAGCGGCGGGCGATGCCGGCCACGGTGGCCCCGGTGGTCGGGTCGGCGGCCTGCAGGTCGCGGTGGGCGTGTTCGAGACGGACCTTTAGCAGGTAGCCGGTGGGGGTGGTGTCGTAATGGCGGCGGAACCCGGCTTGCAGGGCGCGGGCGCTGAGCCCGGCGGAGGCGGCGATCTGGTCGACGGTGATCGTTTCGGCGGCGTGGGCGTCGATGTAGGCGACTGCCCGACGGATGGCGGTCGGGGTGACCCGGCCGGGCCCGGGGGTGTAGTCGACGGTCATGGTGGTGTTCGGAAAGACGCTCAGGGCGGCGGTGGCGGCGGTGTCGATCGCGGCGTCGAGTAGCAGGGCGGGGATGCTGGCATCGGCCGGGCCGGCAAGGAGCCGGGTCAGGTAGGCGATGGTGGCCAGCCACTGCCGGTTACCGGCAGGGTTCGTGGCGGTCATCGCCTCGAACCGGAAGTGCGCCTCGGCGGCGCCGGCCCGGGCCGCGAGGCGGGTCACCGTCGATAAGGGAAGGTGCAGGACCTGATGGGTCATCCGGTCCATCACCACGTCCAGACCGACGTCGGGCGGGTACAGCAGCACTTCGCCGCGAGCGACCCGCGCGTGTTGCCGGCCGGCGGTCACGTCGAATCGGCCGTCGAGAAGGCTGACGATCAGCAACGACTGGAACGGCACCGTTTTCATCGCCAGGCAAGCCTGGTAGGTGAGTTGATCCACGGCCAACGTGCCGGCGGCGGCCGACGCGGAGCGGAACTCGAACCCGTCGGCGCTGCCCACCACCCGGGTGTGGTGCTCGACGTAGCGCCGGCTCATCAGTTCCTGGACCTCGCCGAGATTGTCCGACTGCAGCGAGGCCCGGGTGATCGGCACTGACGTCAGGGACACGGCCGTCCTCCGTTCTCGCGCTCGCGCCGATCGGTCGACCGCGACGCCGGGCTTACGCGAATTCCGTCGCAGCTACCCGAACAACGATGCCGCAAACGGCGCTGTGTTGACGCCTCGTCCCTCGCACGTGTGCATGAAAAGGTGGAAGACGCAACCGGTCCGTCTCCGGCCCTGGAACGGGCCCTGGCGCTGCGCGCCGAGGTCGCCCGCGCACACGCCCGCGCCCTCGAGCACGCCGCCGTTGCCGGTCAGATGTCCGATCGCGCCGCCGCTGCCCGGCACGATGCCGTACTGGCCGGCGAGCGTGCCCGTCAACTGCGCGCCGATCAGCTGCGTCGCGCAGGGCTCATCCATTCGCTCATGTCCTTCGCCAACCACTGCAAGCACACACGTCAAGACGAACGCCGGCCGTGCTGCTCACCCTGGGTAAGCCGGCTTCCGAGGCTTGACGTCCTGCTGGAGCGTGCAGGGTGGCTGAGCGGCAACGATCCCGCGATGATCGGCGGGTGATCGGATGTCGGCGGCCGTTGCAACACGGCGGCGGCTGAATCAGCACGTTCGTCATGGTGCCGCGGGCCGCGCTGCCCGGGGCATCCAGCACTCGGCAGGGCGGACTGCTCGGCTCGCCGTCGCGGCGGTACTGACCGCGGCCACCAGTTCACCACTCTCCTCGATCGGGCGGATCGCCCTGCTGTTCGCCGGCATCTGCCCTCGCTTGCGCATACGGTGACCGATACGGACATCCGTATGCTGCCGATATGGATCCGTCGGTAGAGGTGGCGCTGTCCGGGATGCTGGCGGCTGCCGAGGCGGCGACACCAGTGAACGCGGTGGAGGCCGTCACCCGAGAACTCGGTGCGGCGCTGCATGCCAGGAGCGTTTCGTTCTTGATCACCGACCTCAGCGGCCGGGCTCTGGTCCGGCTGGCCCACGTTCCGCTCGGTCCGGTGGACGGCCGCCGTGACGGCGGCGAGGTGGCGACGGTGTTGCCGTTCGACGGCGGCCCGCAGGAGAAGGCGTTACGCACGCAGGCGGTGCAGGTCACCGGCGGCGACCCGGCATGGACGGTGCTGGCGCCGGTGACCGAACGCGGCGAGGTGATCGGCCTGCTGGAGATCGTCGTTCCGGCCGAGCCCACACCTCAGGCGCTCGCGGAGATCGCGCGGACCGCACACGCCCTCGCGTTCGTGGTGATCGCCAACCGCCGCCACACCGATCTGTTCGAGTGGGGACAGCGCACCACCCGATTCAACCTCTCCGCCGAAATCCAGCGCCGGCTGCTTCCGAGCGCGTTCACCTGTGAAGGTGGCTCGTTCACCCTGTCCGGCTGGCTGGAGCCGGCGGCGAGCATCGGCGGGGACACCTTCGACTACAGCCTGGCCCGCGACGCCCTGCACTTCAGCGTCACCGACGCGATGGGCCACGGTGTGACCAGCGCGCTGATCGCCACCCTGGGCGTGGGCAGCCTGCGTAACTCCCGGCGCGCCGGGCACAGCCTGATCGAGCAGGCGGACCGGGCGGGCGCCGCGATCGCCGAGCACGCTCCGGTCCGGGGCGCCTTCATGACTGCCGTCCTCGGACGTCTTGATCTCACCAGTGGCCGGTGCGAGTTCGTCAACGCCGGGCACGTGCCGCCTATTCTGATCCGCCGCGGCCACCCCGAGGAGTTGACGCTGCCCCGCAACCTCGGCATCGGCATGTTCCCCCAGCGCGAGATCCGCGCTGGTGCGGTGACGTTGGAACCCGGCGATCGCCTGGTCGTCGTCACCGACGGCATGCTCGAACGCAAAGCCGCTGCCCTCGACCTGCCGGCCCGTCTTCGGTCACTGACCGCCCTGCATCCCCGTGAGGCCGTACGTGCTCTGGCCGACGGAGTGCTGGACGTGGCCGGTCCCACGTTGGAAGACGACGCCACCCTGCTGATCATCGACTGGCACGGACATCACGGACGGCCACGCCGTACCAGTGCCGGCGCGGACGTGTCCGCCGCGACCTCGGCCGACGGCCGCTGACCGCACTGCGCGCTCACGCCGCCATGCCCCCTCGGTCGCCTCCACCGCGTTGTAGATGTCCGCAGGCTCGGGCTGCGCCGATGTGCCTGGGTCAGGGAGTTTGCTGGCGTGGCGCAGGTCGCGCGTAGTTCGGCGCGTTGGACGGTGCCGGACCGATTCTCGCGGGGGCCTTGGACGCCAACAGACTCGATGGTCAGGCGCAGGTGATGCAGAAACGGGCGAAGGGGCGGGCGGCGAGGCGTTCCGCGGCGATCGGGCGGCCGCACCCCTCGCAGATGCCGTAGGTCCCGGCGTCGCATCGGGCCAGCGCGTCGTCGACCTCGGCGATCCGGTCCCGGGCGGCGGCCAGCAGCGCGGTCAGCTGGGCCCGCTCGAAGCCGATCGTCGCGCCCTCCGGGTCGTGCTCGTCGTCGGCGTTCGAATCCCGGGAGGCCGCGAACAGCGCCTCCAGATCGCCGGCCAGCGTGGCCGCCTCGGCTTCCGCGCTCGCCCGCAACCGCATCAAATCGTCCCGGACCATCTCCCCATCCTGGCCTACGCTCAGGCGATGGGTGCCGGGGTCAGCGGGAGAACCACGGCCGGTCCCGCCCGGAACGCACGGTTGGCGAGGTCGGCCTCACGCATGTGGGGTGCGATGTCATGGGCTTGCAGCGCCTCGGCCGAGGCCCACTCCTCGATCAGCACGAAGCGGTCCGGGTCGCCCTCGACGGCGTGCATGTCGTAACGCAGGCAGCCGGGCTCGGCCCGGACCAGCGGCGCCAGCGCGGTGTACGCGTCCGCCTGATCGGCGCCCCGGCCGGGGAGGGTTTCGATGAGGACGATGACGCGCAGTGGGTTCGACATGTGACGGAGCCTAGGAGAGATCAGCGGGACCGCCACCGAATACTCATGCGCTGAACGGCGGCCGGACCGGATCATCCGCTGGGCATGAGGACTGGCCGCGGCATGGTGGGTGACGGTGGCGGGATGGACGCGATTCTGGGATCACTGACCGAGGCGGAACTGGCGCTGGTGCGTGAGGCGGAACCGAAGCGCCTGGCGAAGCTGGACGAGGACGCCCTGATCGACCTGCACACCCGGGTGCGGCGGGCGCGGAACAAGCTGGTCAAGAACTACCGCCGCCGGGCCGCGAACCGGGTGGAGGAGACCGGGGGACGGGGCAAGGCGTTCGCCCGCAACGCCCGTAGGCGGGCCAAGGCCGAGGTGTTCGAGGATCTGTTGTCCACCGTGAGCACTCGCCTGGCAGTCCTGGCCCTGGAAGCCGCCGAGGCGCTGCGGTCCGAACGGCTCGCCGAGGCCGCCCGCCCGACCGTGCCGCCCCCGCTGCCGAAGAAGCTCTCCGCTCAGCGCTCGGACCGCCGCCCGGACACCCCGGACCGCCGTAAACGGCACGCCTCCACCCGCGCCGCCGGCGCCCGCCGACAGGCCCGCCGCGACAGCCGCTGACCAGCCCCCGCGGCTCGCCGGGAGTGGCGGGGACGGGCGCCCCTCGACCGGTTCACCGGGAGCGGGCGTTCGCCCAGCCGCAGGCGTGCGCCACCCGCGTGGTGTCGTGCCCCTCGGCGAGGAGGACGAGCGCGTGCGCGACCCGCAACTGGGTGCGCCACTCGTAGAAGGTCATCCCGAGTTCGTCGTGAAAGAGCCGGCTCAGCGTACGCGCGCCCGCGCCGACCCGCTGACCGAGAGTGGCCAGCGGGCTGTTGTCCGCCGGATCGTCGTCCAGGATGCGGGCGACGGCCCGGAGCCGGTCGTCGTGCGGCTCCGGCAGGTGCAAGGGCTGCTCGGGCGCCTCCCGGAGTTCGTCGGCCAGGACCCGGTGCAGGCGGGCCCGGGGAACGCGGTCGAGGCGCCGGGTGCCGGACGCCGGGCTCGTCGCGGGGTCCGCGGTGAGGGCGAGCAGCACCTCGCGGGCCAGGCTCGACGCAAGCAGGACCGCCGGACGGTCCGGCACGAGCCGGGCCAGCGCCGGCGACAGGAAGACGATGCGCATGTCGGTGTCACCGTGCGCGCGATGGTGATGGGTGGCATCGGCCGGGAGCCAGGCCACCCGGTTGGCCGGGACGATCAGGGTGCCGCGTGCGGTGTGGACGGACAGGACGCCGCTCGCCGCGTACAGGAAATGTCCTCGATCGTGGGTGTGTGCCTCACCGGTCGCGCCCGACGACCACAGGTGGACGCCGCCGGACGGCCAGATCCGGGACTGGCGGGCTACGGCCATGAAGACGCATTTCAGGGGCCCATGCCGGTCCGCTCGATTGACTACAGTGGCTGGATGGGGGAAAAGGATGACATCGGCCGATTGAGCACCTCTCGCCGCTACAACCAGTGGCTCGGCGGCAAGGATCATTACGCGGCCGATCGCGAGTCGACCGCCACCATCGTGGGCGCCCTGCCCAGCGTGGTCGTCGCCGCCCGCGAGGGCCGGGCCATGCTGCTGCGTGCGGTGCGCCACCTGGTCGCCGACCTCGGCATCCGGCAGATCCTGGACATCGGCGCCGGTCAGCCGATCACGCCGAACGTGCACGAGGTCGCCCAGGCCGCGGACCCGGGCTGCCGGGTCCTCTACGTCGACAACGACCCGCTGGTCGGCGTCCACCATCGGGGCACGATCGTCAGCAGTCCGGAGGGCGCCGCCGAGTTCGCCGAGGGTGACCTGCTGGACGCGGAGAAGGTGATCGAGGCCGCCGGTGCGGTGCTGGACCTCGACCAGCCGGTCGCGGTGCTGCTCAGCAGCGTGCTGCACCTGATCGACGACGACGCGCGGGCGCACGAGGCGGTCCGGACGCTGATCGCTGCCCTCGCCCCGGGCAGCTACCTGGTGATCGTGCACGGCACCTTCGACACCCTGCCCGCCGAGGTGCAGGCCAAGGCTCAAGAGATCATCGACGGCCGGCAGCACGGTGTCTACCGGGCGCGCAGCCGGGCCGAGGTGGCGGCGTTTGTCGACGGGCTGGAACTGGTCGAGCCCGGCCTGGTCTCCAGCGTCGAGTGGCGTCCCGGCCCGGACATCGTGACAAGCGTCACCGACGCCATGTGCTGGACGGTAGTGGCACGTGTTTCCTGATCACGGGCCTGGCATGCTGTCCCGATGATGTCGTCGCCGCGTTCCGTAACCCCACGCCGGGGCGCGGAGATACCACCGGTCCTGCGGCGATGGTGGCGACCCGCGCTCGGGCTCGTGGTCACCGTCGCCATCCTGGTCACCCTGCGTGACCAGTTGCCGGATCTGGGTTCGCTGCTGACCGTCTGGCAGGAGCTCGACCTGGGCTGGGCGGCCGCCGCGGTGGTGGCCGGGTTCGTCTCGCAGGCGGCCTTCGCCGAGCAGCAACGGCTCCTGCTGGCCGGCCTCGGCGTGCGGCTGCCCCGGGACAGCGCGATCGCGCTCACCGTCAGCGGGGCCGCGGTGAGCATGGCCGTCCCGGCAGGCGCGGCGGTCGCGACCGCCTTCACCTTCCGGACCTTCCGGCGGTACGGCGCCACCACCCCCGTGGCGACGGCCGTCACCGTGGTCTCCGGCGTCGTCTCGATGCTCAGCCTCGCCCTGCTGTACGCGTTCGGCTGGCTGATCAGCTCCGACCTGGAAACCGTCCCGTGGCGCCCGGCCGTGATCGCCCTCGCCGTCGCGGCCCTCGGTTACGTCCTCTGGCGCTTCCGCACGGCCCTCTCCCCATCACCCGGCTCCCGCCTCGGCAGGTTCGTCGCCGCGGCCGCCCGCACCACCGCCGAGATGGCGGCAATCCCGTCCCGCCGCTGGTTCTCGATTTTCACGGCCGGTCTGGCCAAGTGGGTTCTCGACCTGTTCTGCCTGGCCGCCGCGGCCACCGCCTGCCACGCCACCCTCGACTGGTGGCGGATCGCGGTCATCTACCTGGGCATCCAGATCGTCCGGCAGATCCCGCTCACCCCGGGCGGCACCGGCCTGATCGAGGTGGTCATGCTCGCCGCCCTGGTCACCGCCGGGTGCAGCCACCCGGTCGCCGCCGCGATCGTCGTCCTCTATCGCCTGATCAGCATGTGGCTGGTCCTGCTGATGGGCATCCCGGCATACCTGTGGCTGCGCCGCGACCTACGCTGACGGCACGGTCCCGAAGCGGTGCAGCGTCTCCTGCGGGAAGGCCTTCGCGATCTGGGCGAGCCCGGTGACCACCGCGGTGGACTCGGCCTCGGTCAGCACGCCGCTGCCCGGGACGGTGACGAAGAGCAGGTCCTGCCCGTGCACCCGCCAGTGGGTGATGCCGGTTCGCACCGAGGCCTCGATGACCTCGGGCGTGACCATCGCCTCGGCGAATCCCGGCACGTCGGCCTCGGCGACCAGCCCGGTCCCCGGATCGTCGAGGTTCTCCAGGGTGCTGTTCGCGTGGGCCCGCAGGACCAGGTCGCAGTTCCACGGCGGCTCCGAGGCGACGGGCGGGAACTCGCCGGCCTCCCACTCGTCGCGCAGCCGGGGCCGCAGCCGCAGGTCCGGCAGCACCACGGGCAGGTGGACCAGGCACACGTTCCGGGTGGAGGCGGCGAGCTGGAGCAGGCCGCCGGCCAGGTCCGTGGTGGTGAACACGGTGAACGCGACCCCGTCGACGGTCCCGGTGGTCACCGCCGTCGGCGTGAGCTTGTCCGCGGCGGCGCCGTAGGCGGCCCACCGCTCCAGCAGCGCCGCGCGGAACTCCCGGTTGGGCACCGTGGTCCGGGCGACCGGCTCACGGCCGTCGTCGTCGCCGGCCACCCGGGCGGCGATGAACTCGCCGTCCGGTGACGACGGGTGGCGCTGGTCGTGCGTCGCCCAGCCGAGTTGTACGAACAGGGCAATCACGCCGAGGATCCCGAGCACCCAGACCACGGTGGTATGGCCGCTGGTCCACAGCTCGGCTCCGGCGGCGATCAGGCCGATGACCCAGTACCAGAACCAGGCGCGCTGGACCGGCACGCTCTGTTGCAGGTGCTCGCCGGTGACCACCGGTCCCTGCGGTGTCTGCCGGGTGTTGATCGCCCGGCCGACCAGGATCTGCGCCGGCACGCCGATGACGACGTTGTACACCGCGAACCAGACGAGCAGGTGATCCGGGCTCGTCGCCACCGCCAGCGCCAACGCGAGAAGCGGCACGGTGAGCCACAGCAGCACGCCGATCCAGCCCCGGCCCGTCCATCTGAACATGTCCGCTCCCAGTGTCGATGCCGGCGACCGTACTCCCGGCGCGCGACCCGCGCCGCCCCGTGCCGTCCCGATCGGGACTCCTACCAGGAGGTCAGCACCAGATGATTGACCAGCAGAGCGGTGCCGGCCTGCGCCAGCAGCCAGCCGCGGCGGTCGCGGGACGGCACCAGGGCCGCGGCGGCGGGCAGCCAGATGGCGAACGGCAGCCAGATCCGCTCGGTCTCGGCCTTGCTCAGCCCGGACAGGTCGGCGGCGACGACCGCGGCGGCGGCGCCGAGGCAGAGCAGGACGGCGGGGGTGCGGGTCGTGACGACCGCGGCCGCCGCGCGGCGCAGCATGATCGCGGCGGCCGGTCCGGCACAGATGGTCAGGGCCGCCAGGTTCGCCCAGACCCAGTACGCGTACGGCCTGGCGCTCGCCAATCCTTGGTAATACCGCTGCTGGACCAGCTGGTAGCCGTCCCACCAGTTGAAGCCGAGCAGGGTCATGACGGTCACCACCACGCCCGCGCCCAGCCCCGCCCACGCCAGCAGCGGGAACCGCCGCAACCGCAGGACGATCACGGCCGCCGCGGGCAGCGCCAGCAGGACGAGGCCGTAGGAGAGGTAGGCGCAGGCGGCCAGCCCGGCCCCGCCCGCGACCAGGCACCAGCGCGACGGCCGGGACAGCCCGATCGCCAGCAGCGCCAGCGCGCCGGCCGCCACCCCGGCGAACATGCCGTCGGCGGAGACCCCGATCCACACCGCACCGGGGAACAGCACCAGGAACGGGATCGCGGCTCGGGCCGCCTCCTCGTCGCCGAGCGCGCGCAGGGTCACCGCGACCGCCACCACGGCGCCGGCGCCGGCGAGCACGCAGAGCAGCGCGGCCCAGCCACCGCCGCCCAGCCCGAGCCGGTCCAGGGCGACGAAGACCAGCAGCGGGCCGGGCGGGTGCCCGGAGACGTGCTCGGCCCAGTTGTCCACCGAGTGCAGCAGGATCCGGCTGGTGAAGCCGCGCAGCATGGCCGGCACGTCGGTGACACCCGGCACCTCGCTCAGGTACTCGAACCGGGTGGTCAGCCGGCCGGCCACGCCCCGCTGCCAGCCGTCCACCAGGGCGAGCGCGAACGTCCAGGCCACCGCCGTCAGCCAGGCAGCGGTCAGGAGCCGCCGCCACGGGAGCCGCTCGGCCAGCTCCGGGCCCCAGCGCAGGACCGCCCAGGCGATCAGGACCGCGAACGGGGTGCCGGGACCGGCGTGCGGCAGCACGTGGGCGAAGAGCGGGGCGGCCGGGGCGCGTACCGGGTGGTCGATCCAGCCGAGCGCCGCGCCGACCAGGATCGCCACCGCGACCAGGCCCAGCGCCGCGACCAACGTCCGCCGGTCGGCCCGCGACGAGGGCCAGGACAGCCGGGACCGGGTGGTCAGCCGCGCAACGGCACGCACGCGAACTCCCGCAGACCGCTCGCCGGCAGCACCGCCGCGCGGAACCCGAGCTCGGCGGCCGCCCGGGCGGGCGAGGCCACCACGTGCCGGACGTCACCGAGCCGGAACTGCCCGGTCACCACCGGCGGCGGGCCCCCGAAGGCGTCCGCCAGCACGGCCGCCATCCCGCCGACGGTGGTCGGGTGGCCCGAGGCGACGTTGTACGCCCGGAAACCCGGCCCGGCGTGCAGCGCCAGCACGTTCGCCGCCGCCACGTCCCGCACGTGCACGAAGTCGCGCCGCTGGCCGCCGTCCTCGTACACCAGCGGGGCGCGCCGGCTCTCCAGGGCGGACCGGAAGATCGCCGCGACCCCGCTGTACGGCGTGTCCCGCGGCATCCCCGGCCCGTACACGTTGTGGTACCGCAGCGCGGCCACCGCGCCGTCGCACTCGCGGGCCCAGACCGCGGCCAGGTGCTCCTGGGCCACCTTGGTCGCCGCGTAGACGCTGCGCGGGTCGACCGGCGCGTCCTCGGTGACCAGGCCGCCGGTCAGCGGCTCGGCGCAGTCCGGGCAGGGCGGCTCGAAGCGGCCCGCGGCCAGCTCCGCCACCGCCCGGGGCGCCGGGCGGACCGGGCCGTGCCGGTCACACGCGTAGGCGCCCTCGCCGTACACCACCATCGAACTGGCCAGCACCAGCCGCCGGACACCGGCCTCGGCCATCGTGGCCAGCAGCACGGCGGTGCCCAGGTCGTTGCAGCCGACGTACTCCGGCAGGTCGTCCGGCCCGGCGCCGAGCCCGACCAGCGCGGCCTGGTGCACCACGGCGTCGACGCCGCGCAGCGCGTGCCGGACCGCGTCCCGGTCGCGGACGTCGGCCCGGTGCAGGACCACCCCGTCCGGCACCTCCACGGGCCCGGCGTGCGCGGCCGGGTGGGCACAGTCCAGCACGGACACGTCATGGTCGGCGGCCAGCAGCGCGGCGGTCACGTGCGAGCCGATGAAGCCCGCCCCGCCGGTCACGAGGATGTGTGTCACGACTGCGACCGTAGGGCCGCGAACCCGGCCGGACAGCACCCGGCGTCGATCCGTCAGCGGTTCGTAAGAACTGTCGCCGACGTCCCGGCTTCGTAAGATTTAGCAGCTCTGAGCAGGGCTAACTTCCGAGCCATGACCGATGTGGTGCTGCCCTGCCTGAACGAGGCCGCCGCCCTGCCGTGGCTGCTGGACCGGATGCCGGACGGCTACCGGCCGATCCTGGCCGACAACGGCTCGACCGATGGTTCCACCGACGTCGCCCGCCGGCACGGCGCCCGGGTGATCGAGGTGCCGGAGCGCGGCTACGGCGCCGCCGTGCACGCCGGACTGCTGGCCGCGGACCCGTCCGACGGCGTGGTGTGCGTGCTGGACGCCGACGGGTCGTTCGACCCGGCCGACCTGCCACGCCTGGCCGCCCCGGTCCGGTCCGGCGACGCCGACCTGGTCTGCGGTCGCCGCCGGCCGGTGACCGCGGGCGCCTGGCCGGTCCACGCGCGACTCGGCAACGCGGTGCTGGCCCGCCGGATCCGCCGCGACACCGGGCTGCCGGTGCACGACATCGCGCCGATCCGGGCCGCCCGCCGTGACGCGCTGCTCGCCCTCGACCTGCGCGATCGACGTTTCGGGTATCCGCTGGAGCTGCTGCTCGGCGCGGCCCGGGCCGGCTGGCGGGTGCGGGAAATCGAGGTGGCGTACCACCCGCGGGCGGCCGGCACCCGGTCCAAGGTGACCGGCACGGTCCGCGGCACGCTGCGCGCGGTGTACGACATGCGGGCGGTGCTGACCCGATGATCCAGCTGCTGGTGATGGCGAAGGCGCCGGTGCCCGGCCGGGTGAAGACCCGTCTCTGTCCGCCGTGCACCCCGGAACAGGCGGCGGCTCTCGCGGCGGCGGCTCTCGCGGACACCGTCCGGACGGTCAGCCGGGTTCCGGTTGTGCGGCGCACGCTGGTGATCGACGGAGATCATCCGGTACCGGCGGGGTGGACGGCGGTGCCGCAGCGCGGGGACGGGCTGGGGGAGCGGCTGGCGCACGCGTTCGCGGACACGGCTGTGCCCGGTGTCCCGGCCCTGCTGATCGGCATGGACACCCCACAGGTGACCGCCGGCCTGCTGGCCGCCGCGGCTGCCGCACTCCACCGCTCCGGCGCCGTGCTCGGCCCGGCCGACGACGGCGGCTGGTGGGCCCTCGGCCTGACCGACCCGGCCGCCGCGGCGGTGCTGGCCACCGTCCCGATGTCCACACCGGAAACCTGCTCCCACACGCTCGCCGCCCTGCACGGCCGGGACGTCCACCCAGCCGCACTGCCGAGCCTGCGCGACGTGGACACCGCCGACGACGCCCTCGCGGTCGCGGCAGCGTGCTCACCCGGCAGCCACTTCGCCGCGGCGGTCGCTGAGATGACGGCATTGGCAGAGGCGGTTGTGGGGGTGGTGGCGTGACCGCCCCGGCTGTGGTCTGCCCGGCTGCGCTCGACCTCTACGACCGGGCCCTGCGCCTGGCGGCGGCCGGTGTTCACAGCCGGCTGATCCTCCGCGGTCCCGACGGCCAGGAGACCCGGGCCGACGCCGCGCTGTGGTGCCGCGACCATCGGCCCGGCGACACCGGACTGCTGCGCCGATGCACCGGGCCGACCCTCGACGTCGGCTGCGGGCCGGGCCGGCTCACCGCCGCGCTGCTGCGCCTCGGGCGTGCCGCGCTCGGCATCGACGTGAGCGCGGCGGCGATCCGCCTGGCCCGCGCTCGCGGCGCGATCGTGCTGCACCGGGACGTGTTCGCGCCGCTGCCCGGGCACGGCCGCTGGGAGCACCTGCTGCTCGCCGACGGCAACCTCGGCATCGGCGGTGACCCCGCCGCCCTGCTGCGCCGGTGCCGGGAGCTGCTCGCGCCCGACGGCCGGGTGCACGCCGAGCTGGAACCACCCGGCACCGGCACCTGGTCCGGGCCGGCGACCCTGCACGCCGCCGAGACCGGCGCGGGCGCGCCGCTGCGCTGGGCGCGGGTGGCCGCCGACGACCTGGACCCGCTGGCCCGCGCGGCGGGCCTGATCCCGGAAGCGACCTGGACCGAGGAGGGACGATGGTTCGCCACACTGCGACCCGGCTCGGGCGCACCCTGACGTGGCTGGCACCGCTGGGCCGACTGCGGCGCGACTCCGCGACCCGGCTCCGGACTGCCCTGACGTGGCTCAACCAGCCGTTGCCGGCGCCGCCGGAGCGGCTGCGGCGGGGGCCCCTGCGGGCGGGCGCCTTCCAGGCCGGGCCACGGTCGACGCGGCTGACCGCGCAGCTCGGCGTCGCGCTCGGCGTCGCCTTCGGGGTCTGCTTCGCGACCGGGCTGCTCAGCCACCTGATTCAACATCCGCCCGGATGGTTCTGGTGGCCGTCGCGGCCGGCCGGGCTCTACCGGTTCACGCAGGGGCTGCACGTGGCGACTGGGCTGGCCGCTGTGCCGCTGCTCGGCGCGAAGCTGTGGTCGGTCTATCCGCGCCTGTTCACCTGGCCGCCGCTGAGCGACGTGGCACACGCCGCCGAGCGGGCCTCGGTGGCGGTGCTGGTCGGCGCCGCGCTGTTCCAGGTGGTCAGCGGGGTGTTCAACATCGCCCGCTGGTACCCGCCGATGCCGTTCTTCTTCACCGCCGCCCACTACTGGATGGCCTGGGTCGCCGCCGGCGCGCTGCTGGTCCACATCGGCGCCCAGCTGCCCCGGATCCGGAACCCGCAGGACGGCCCCGGCCGCCGCCGGTTCCTGGCCGCCGTGGCGGCCGCGGCCGGGGTCGTCACGCTGAGCACCGTCGGCCAGACCGTCCGGCCGCTCACCCCGGTCTCGCTGCTCGCGCCCCGCCGTCCCGGCACCGGGCCGCAGGGCGTTCCGGTGAACCAGACCGCGACCGGCGCCGGAGTCCGCGACGCCGCGCTCGACCCCGGGTACCACCTGACCGTCGCCGGATTCGGCCGCGTCGTCGAGCTGAGCCTGGCCGACCTGGCCGCGCTCCCGCAGCACACCACGGTCCTGGCCATCGCCTGCGTGGAAGGCTGGAGCTCGACCGGCACCTGGACCGGCGTGCGGCTGCGCGACCTGGTCGCCCTGCTCGGCGCCGACCCCGGAGGCTGCACGGCGCGAGTCGAGTCGCTCCAGGCCGGCGGCCGGTACCGCGCCTCCGAGGTGGCCACCCCGCACCTGACCGACGAGCGGACCCTGATCGCGCTGCGGCTCGGCGGCGAACCCCTGGCGCTCGACCACGGCTACCCCGCGCGGCTGATCGCGCCGAACCGCCCCGGCGTCCTGCAGACCAAGTGGCTGAGCCGGATCACCGTCCGGAGCGCCGCATGAGACGCGCGCTGATCGGCACCGGGTTACTGCTCTTTTCGTACGCCCTGAGCGGCCTGCTCACCGACGCCGACGTGAACCTGCCCGGGGTGGTCATATTCGGGCTCGCCGTCCTGGTGCTGCACGACGCGGTGCTGCTGCCGCTGATCCTGGCCGGCGGAGCACTGCTGCGCCGGGTGGTGCCCCCGCTGTGGTGGACAGCGGTGCAGTTCGGGGCGATCGCCGGGCTGACGCTGCTCGTGATCACGGTGCCGTTGCTGCTCGGGCCGGGGCTCCTGGCGTACGGAAAGAGCTTGATTTTGATCTTGGGGGTGGTGGCCGTGACGGTGCTGGGTCGTAAGGGATTCGAAAGCATTGCGTCGCGCCGCTCCGGATAGCCTGCTGGGGTGAGTCATCAGGTGCTGGTCGTGGACGACGATCCGACGGTGAGCGACGTCGTGCGCCGCTATCTGGAGCAGGACGGCTGCCGGGTGCGGCTGGCCGCCGACGGTCTGGCCGCGCTCGCCGCCGTCGACGCCGAGCGGCCCGACCTGGTCGTGCTGGACCTGATGCTGGGCGGGCTCGACGGCCTCGAGGTGTGCCGCCGGTTGCAGCGTGACCAGCCGGGCCTTCCGGTGGTGATGCTGACCGCGCTCGGCGAGGAGAGCGATCGGGTGCTCGGCCTGGAGGTCGGCGCGGACGACTACGTGACGAAACCGTTCAGCCCCCGGGAGCTGACCCTGCGGGTGCGGTCGGTGCTGCGCCGCACCGCCCCGGCCGCGCCGCCGCGCCCGGCGCTGCTGCGCGACGGCGACCTGGTCGCCGACACCGGCCGGCGCACCGCGGAGCTGGCCGGGCAGGCGCTGGCGCTGACCGTGCGCGAGTTCGACCTCCTCGAATTCCTGCTGCGGCACCCGGCACGGGCGTTCTCCCGCGCCGAGTTGCTGGAGAAGGTGTGGGGCTGGCGGTTCGGCGACCAGTCGACCGTGACCGTCCACGTGCGGCGGCTGCGGGAGAAGATCGAGGCTGACCCGGCGGCCCCGGCCCGGCTGGTCACCGTGTGGGGCGTCGGCTACCGCTACGAGCCCGCCGATGCATGACATCCTGCTGATCGGCGCGTACGCGCTTGTGGCCGGCACGGTGGTCGGCCTGCTCGGTGCGGCCGGCCTGCGGCTGCTGCGCGGACGGTCGATCGCCGTGCACGTGAGCATGTTGCTGGCGATCACGGTGACCTCGGTGGTCGCCGGGGTGGCCGCGGTCGCCAGGGCGATGTTCCTGTCCCCGCACGACCTCCAGGTGGTGCTGGTGACCGTGGCGGCGTCGGCGGTGGTCAGTCTGACCCTCGGCATCGTCTTCGGCCGCCGGCTGGCCGCGGCGGCGATGTGGGCGGCCGTGGCCCGGGAGCAGGAGCGGCGGATGGAGGCCGGCCGCCGGGACCTGGTCGCCTGGGTGTCGCACGACCTGCGGACACCGCTGGCCGGGTTGCGGGCGATGACCGAGGCGTTGCAGGACGGCGTGGTCGCCGATCCGGCGAGCGTCGCCGAGTACCACAGCCGGATCCGGGCCGAGACCGACCGGATGAGCGGGCTCGTCGACGACCTGTTCGAGCTGTCCCGGATCCACGCCGGGGCGGTCCGGCTGACCCCGGCCGACCTGGCGCTCGGCGACATCGTGTCGGACGCGGTCGCGGCGGTCGCGCCACTGGCGTCCGGGCGGGGGATCGCGCTGGTGGCGGCCGGGGAGAGGTGGCCGGTGGTGACCGGCGGCGCGGCCGAGCTGAACCGGATCGTGAGCAACCTGCTGACCAACTCGGTGCGGTACACGCCGGCGAACGGAACGGTGCGGATCGAGGCGGGGGAGGACGCCGGGGAGGTGTGGCTCGCGGTCTCGGACAGCTGCGGGGGGATCCCGGAGGACGATCTGCCGCGGGTGTTCGAGGTGGCGTTCCGGGGGAGCCGGGCGCGGACGCCGGACGGTGGGGCCGGGGGAGGGCTCGGGCTGGCGATCGTGCGGGGGCTGGTGGAGGCGCACGGGGGGCGGGTCCGGGCCGGGAACATCACTGGCGGGTGCCGGTTCGAGGTGCGGCTGCCGGCCCACCCGGCCGGGGTGGCGGTGCGATAACCGGGCGGTCAGAATCTGTTTCGAGTCGAGCCCGCGTCTCGTCGATAAGCGTCGGTGTCGGCGAACTTGAGGTTGAACCGGAAATTCATCTTCTGCAAAGGCCACAACTCGGGCCCGAACTGCTGAGTCATCCGTTCCCGCAGCGCCACGGCTGTGCTGAGGCCGCCCGCCTTCGGAGCGA